>NZ_JBFUEB010000013.1:0-86414 GCF_056404395.1 Rhizobacter sp. P2_D12
ATGACACTCAGTGTCGCCACGTCAATCACTCCTTCGCTCCCTGCCACCAAAAGCAGCAGGTTAGGGTTCTTGCGTGGGTCAGTTTTGGATGGAAATCCTCGGGCTCAGTGGGTCAGTTCTGGATGGAAATCAACAACCCGTGTTTGACAGCGCGCGTGGTGGCCTTGAACCGCAACCAAGGAGCCCTTCACATGGCTGGTACCCCTGTTGGCGCCCCCAGGCCGCCGACCTTTCCCGCTTCTTCACCGCAGTCCGACCAAGCGGGTTCCTCATCCCCCTTCGCCCCCTTCCCCGCCAGCTGCATCGGCAGCCTCGAGTTCGCGCTCAAGGTCGACCAGGTGAATCGCCTGCTGGGGCACGTCATCGACGTCAGCGATGGCGTGGCCGCGTGGCTAGAAGTCGGTGAACGAGAGCCTCCCCCCACCCCGCCCGATGCAGACGGCATGCCGCCCCGGGTTCGGCAGTCGCAAGACACCGCCATGCGCGGCCTGTGCATCGCCTCGCTCGAACTCATCGGCGACCAGGCCAAGCGCCTGCGCTCGGCGTGATGCTGCCGCGGCGACGAACCGCCAACGGAACGCCGGGCTGGTAGCGTGATCGGGGCGTTCTTTCCGTGACCTCGCTGCGTGTGAACGCAGCGCTGTCGACAGATGGGCTCCGGCGCCAGGCAGGATTCAGGTGCAACCCCAAAGATACAAGGACAGCCCCGCTTGCTGAGCCCGCTGTGCGAGCTTGCGCAAGTCCGAAACAAGAGGCTCGAGGCCCTCGGGCGTGCCAGAGATCTCGTCCGTCGCGGCCCATTCAGTTCGAGCCTCAGCCAGGCGGGTTTCGCTGGCAGTGGCCAGCAGATGAACCAAGCTCTTGGGAAAGCGATACAGCCATGAACCGTCGTCGCCCTCGATCGACTCGTCGATGAAGTCGTGGCGCTCCGGGCTCCAGGCCGAGCCTTCCAGGAGCGCCCAGAAGGTGCCCAGCTCAAGGGTCGTGAGCCCCTTGTATTCGGCCGGGATCAGCCGGGCCTTGATGCTCTGGTGAAAGTCGGGCATCGCGTATTGGCGCGCGTCTTCCGCGCTTGCGACGAACAGATCAGCAAGAATGCTCATGGCGTTTTCCGAAGGCTTGGCGTTGTAGGCACAAGTGTGAGCCAAGAGGGCCGCGCAATAATGTCGTTGTGCAAGGCGGCAGGTTTGCCGCCCACTTCCTGTCAGCCGCCGCCAGGGGTGTCCGTCATGCGCCGTCGCGCTTTCGCCATCACGGTACTTGCTTCGTCGCTCGCAACTGCAGCGAGCGCGGATGCGATTGACCCTTGCTCGCTCCTCTCGGATGCTGAGATGGTCGAGCTGGGCCTGCCGAAGGATTCAGTACCGTCGCGCGAGTCCCAGCCAGGTGGGGTGCAGGCTTGCAAGTATCAGTTCCGAACGCCGGGTGCCGCCTCTGACGGCGTGGTGTCCATCATCCTCTCGCAGGCAGTGCCTGAGCGGGTCCTCCAACTTCGCGGGCTGCAAGCCAAGGCACGAGAAGAAAGCACGCCGGCGCAACAGGCACGCGGCGAATACTTCGAGGGCACGGTCATGTGCAAGGTGGTCCTGGCGTCTCAACAGGAAACCAGCCAATGCATCGGCACCTCAGAGCAGTCCGTCGTCGCCTTGGCCGTGTCTCGACCGAACCTCGCCAATGAGGTGACGTATCCTGCTTCGCAATTGCGGATCACCGCCGCCTTGGTCTCACGTGTCACGTCCAGAGGTGGCTGACCCATCGAGCGGACGCGTGGCCCGTATCGGGCTTTGAGCTCCCCCCGAATTTCGTCTTCCAAGGCGCGATGGGTCGCATCGTCGGATTTCCTGACGCCGCTTCACCGTGGCGGCGCGCGCCGTAGCCTCCAGGCGCCAAGATGTTCCAAAGCATCTTGTATTGGAACGCCATGCATTCGAATCCCCACCGTGTCGGCCAGGGCAACCGGTCGCAAGGCGGTTTGTCGCCCGTTCAACGCGAACAGAACCCCCCCGCTTCTTCCGCCTCGTCCAGTTCCCCCAGCACCGCGACGGTCCGCGCCAGCACGGCCCTGCAGACGCGGACGTCCACGGCGAGCGCCAACCGGGCGGGACGGTCCTCCCCCGCCGGCCTGCGCCCCCGTTTCGCGGGTACCGCCATGTCCCAGCCGACCCCGGCAAGGGTGCGACCGGAACGCCACCGTGTCTCCCGCCCGGCCTATGACATCCAACAGGCCGGGCCGACGCCCGCCGAGTTGCAGGCGGCATTCACCGGCCATGCCAGCCAGCAGGCCCAAGCCACGCGCGCGCAGCAGATCGCCTTGCTCCGCGGACCGTACCGCGGGATACGGGGCGTGCTCGACATGGAGAAGAACCCCGTCCTGACCCAGCCTGGCAGGCGCGCAAGCGCGTTGGCCTTCCTCGGCCCGGACCAGTCTCCAGACGAGGGGCTGCGTCACCTGAACGCCTATGTCGACCATCTCACGAAGGCCACCCGCGACGCGTCCGACCCTGTCACCCAGACGCGGCTGAACCACTGTCTCGACGACGTCGCGCACCATCTGGTGAAGACCGGCTGGTTCGAGACGGGGTCCGTCAGCCAGCTGGCCCACCTGGCCAACAAGCTGCGCACGCACGAGCGCAATCCGGCCGTCAGCGCCGCCATCTCATGGATTGCGACGCAGGTCATGAGCCGACCGGCCTCGCAGCTGCGAGACTCGAAAGAGGTGTCGCTGCTGCTGAATGCATTCTCCAAACTGCCGCGCGAGCGCCGCACCGAACCGCTGGCCCACCTGGCCAGGGCGATGGAAGCGGACCCCTCCCTCGTGTCCGGACTGCAGCCGATCGGCATCAGCACCGCATTGAACGCATTCAGCACCACGCCCGAGTCGCGCGATTGCAGCCGCATGGGCCTGCAGCTGGCCCAGCGCCTCGTCGATCGACCTGACATCGTGGAGGCGTTCGACGAACAGGGCGTCAGCAACGCGCTGAATGCGCTCGCCAAGTGGCCGCACGAGCCGGCCTGCCAGGAGGCCATGCGCCAGCTGGCCGCCAGGATTCCGGCGCTCTGCCCGACCCTGAACAAGCAGGGGCTCGCCAACTCCCTGCATGCCCTGAGCCGGCTGCCGAACGACCCTGCGTGCAGGCAGGCCGCCGAAGCGATCGTCCGGCGACTGGCGACGGACGCCACCCCCGCGGACACCATGAATCCCGAGGAACTGGCGGCCTCGCTCAACGCGCTGTCCAAGTGGCCCGACGACAAGTCCTGCAAGCTCGTGGCAGGGCGCCTGTTCACACGCATCCTCGCGAGCCCGCCGGGCCAGGAGCCAGCCGTCGCCGATCGGCTCGATGCGCAGCAGGTCAGCAATGTGCTCAACGCGGCCAGCAAGTGGCCGAACGACTTCAAGCTGGTCGCGGCGCGGATGGTCGGCCGCATCCTGGCCGCGGACGGCCTGAGCAATGACTTCAACGAGCAGGAGGTGAGCAACGTGCTCGGTGCGCTGGAGAAATGGCCGGCGCAGGAACAGTGCAAGAAGGCGGCCGGCCTGCTCGCGCAGCGGGTCGTCGCCGTGGCGGCCCTGCGCTCGTCGATGAACCCGCAGGAGTTGACGCAGTCGTTGCACGCACTGTCCGCCTGGCCGGCCGACGCCACCTGCAGGAAGGCAGCCCTGTGCCTGGCCGCGCACATCGGCAGCGAGGACGGCCTGGTCGCACGGATGGAGCCCCAGCACCTGAGCCTGGCGGCCAACGCGCTCACCCACTGGCCGTCGGAGCCGGCGGCCCGCACGCTGGCCTCGTCGCTCCTGGACCGCGTCCGGACCGATGCCGCCTTGCTTGCGGACCTGAACGCCCACGACGTGGGCAACGTGCTCACCGCCGCGGGACGTTGGCCCGACGAACCGTCCCACGGTGAAGTCGCCGCCATGCTGGCCCAGCGCATCATCGGCGAGCCCGACCTGCTGGACGCGTTGAACAAGAAAGAAGTGGTCAGCGCGATCAACGGGCTGACCCGCTGGCCGGAAAGCCCGGATTGCACGGCCGCCGCCGAGCGCCTGGCCGAGCGCCTGGCTCAGGAGACGAACCTGGGCGAGGGCCTGAGCGGGCACCAGGTCAGCGCGCTGATGAATGCGCTCGCGCGGCTGCCCCAGAACGACTCCGCCAAGGCGGTGGTGACCCAATTCGCCGGCATGCTGTCCAGGAAGCCGGAACTGGCCTCCACGTTCAATCCCCAGGACGTGAGCAACGTGCTGGGCGCGCTGGCGAAGTGGCCTGACGACGCGGTCTGCGCCGACGCCGCCAGCCACCTGGCCGAGCGCATGACCCTGCATCCGCAGGACCTGAAGGACTTCACCGACCAGGGCTTGAGCAACAGCCTGGTGGCGTTGAGCAAGTGGCCCCAGAACGACAAGTGCGCCGCGGCAGCGCATGAGATCGCGATGCACGTCATCGACAACGCCGAGGCCCTGCGCGATCCGGCCCGCTTCGAGGCGCGCACCCTGGCCACGCTGGCGAACGGCTTCAGCCGCTTCCCTGCCGATCCGGACTGCCAGCGCGCCTTGCAGGTGGTGGCCGAAAGCGTCGGCACCGCAGAGCGGCCCTGGCGCGAATTCAACCTCGTCTCGCTGGCCCAGCTGGCCAATGCCATCGGGCGGCTGTCGTCGCAAGAGGGCGATTCCGCCGACGACCTCAAGGCCGTCGCCCAAGCGAAGCTTTACAGCCTGGCCGGACACCTGGAGACCCACCAGGACCTGATCGAGAACGCGTCGGCGAAGCACATCGGCATGATCTTCAAGGCACTGGCGTCGGTCCAGCTGCAGAAGTCGATGCGCCCGCTGGCCGCCGTCGCCATGCGCCGGATCAACACCCTGTGCGACCAGAACTCCCTGCGAGACGAGAACCTCGAGTCCCTCGGCACGCTGTGCATGGGCCTGCTGCCGCTCGCCCGCGGCGCCGACCTGGCCCGGCACCGCAAGGCGGGGCTGGCCTTGTTCAACAAGATGCAGCCCATCATCGATCGCAAGATCGAGGCGCACCTGCAGGACGGGGGCGCGCTGCACGTCGACGACAGGAGCGACACGCGGCGTCCGGCCCTCTCCCTCTTCCAGATCTTCAAGTCGTATGCCGTCGTGCAGGGGCAATGGAAAACCCGCTACGTGGCGGGCCAGCGCCAGGACGTCAAGGCCCGCAGCGAGGAACTCGGGCAATGGCTGGACAGCTCTCTGAAGCGCACGCGCGACATCATCGAGAGCGACCTGCAGGAAATGAGCTGGAACCTCATCGCCCAGATCGACTTCCGCGACGACGTCCTGAACGCGTTGGACTTGCGCATGCAGAGGGAAGGCGCGGCGCTCACCGCCGGCCATCCGCCGACGAAGTTCGACCTGGCGAAGCAACGCGACCGGATGGCCGGCGAACTGCGGCCGCTCGATGCCGGCGTGGGGGATACGCAGTACCGCCTGATCGACATGAAAGGGACGCAGCTGCGCGAGTCGCCCGAGCCGGGCAGCGAGGCCGAATACTCCCTGTACGCCAGCCTGACGGGCAATCCGCTGGTCGAGGTGCGGCTGCCGGGCGCGTTGAGCCCTTTCATGCTGGCGCGCACCATCAACCACGACGGCGAGCAATGGCGCTTCGACCTGTTCGGCGGCAGCCACCTGAAGGTGCCCAGCATGCGGCCCGAGAACATCATGGCCAACTCGCCAAAGGGCTACGGCCGGCTGCCGGCGATCCGGTACTCGGACACCTTGCCCGGCAGCGACATGATGAAGCTCGTGGCCAAGCTCGCTCCGCAGCGGGAAGACTGGTCGCGCATCCAGCGCGGGCTGCTGGAGACGGTCCCGCGCAGCCACGTCGTCGAAGGCTCGATGAACGTCGGCTGGTTCAAGGACGTGGCCGGACCCGATCACCCCTTCAAGCTGAAAGGCCCCGACGGCAAGCCGATCGCCCTGTGCCCGAACGACGGCTGCGGCTTCCTCAAGTACGAAACCGCGATGAAGATCCCCGCGGTGAAGGAGATGATCGAGGCATGGCAGGCCGAACGGGCCGGCACGGCCACTGCGGAGCAGAAGAAGTGGCTGAAGTCGCAGGAACAGACGGCGACCTACATGCCGCCGCAGGCCCTGCAGCACTATCCCCGCGACGCAGAGGCGATCGACGAGGCGCGCCGGCTGATGAAAGGCAAGCTGTCCGCCATCTCGCACACCAAGCACGGAAAGGAGCTTCCGGAACCGTCAGGCTCGTCGACATCCGAAGCACCGCTCGCTCCGGACGATGTCAACAAGCTCGAGCACTTCAGGCTGCTGATCAACGGCGGCTACGAGGGGGTCAAGGTGCGGGCCGTTCCGTCGGCCGACGATGCCGTGCACCTGCCGAAGCAGAAGAGCCGGCCGCACGAAGACCACGGCGGCGACATCCTGCTCGGAAAGCCGCCCTACGACAAGGAGAACCTGCTGCCGATCGAGGAGCATCGGGTCGCGACCGCGAAGACCGACGATGCGACGGCCCGGATGCTCAGCGAAGGCTGCTTCGCCATCCAGTACAGCTACACCGCCTTCGACGACCGGTCGAAGGGGAGCGATCCCGACATGCTGCAGAGCAAAGGCATGCTGATCATTCCGATGCCGGAGTATTGGCCCGAGGAGTACCAGGACCTGGACATGGCCAGCTCGACCGAAGACATGAAGGCGTTCAGCGGCTGGATCGCCAAGCGCGACCGCGACGCCCTGCCCGCCACGATGCCGACGACGGGCAGCCTGCGCGTCAAGGATTTGCTGTTGCCGGGAACGCTGGGTGCCATCCCCATCCCCGAGCTGCGCAAGCGCGACATGGACACCGATGGCGACGATGCCTACGTCTTCGCCGGCTACCCGAAGCTGACGGAGCTGGTCAAGACCACGATGACCGAGCGCAACGAGCGCAAGGGCGCGCCACGCTCCTTCAAGCCGGTCAAGACGGCGCAGACGGCCTACGACAAGGAGCAGAACTACCAGCCCGGTCGAGCCAGCAACATTCTCGACGCCCAGCAAGGCGACGCGCTGGTCGGAAAGGCGAGCATGGCGGCCGTGCGCTTCCTCGCGCAGCCTGATGACATCCGCCACAAGATGGCGGAGGACTGGATGTTCGGGACCTACGACGGCGTCGAGCGAGACCTGAGAAACGGGCTGCTGGACCTGGCGGGCGCCCCGCCTGCGCAGGCGCAGCAGAAGCTGCCGGAACTGCTGAAGCAGGCCGAGGCGGCGATCGGCCGCGCACACCACGAGCAGGCCATCGAGGCGGCGACGCTGCTGCGCAATGCCGTGGCCCAGTGGCACAACCCGGCGCAGCAGCCTGCAGCGACCGACCCGGTGTCCGAGAAGCTGGCGGCGCGCTTTCCGGAGCTTGCGCAGGCCTATGCCGGCGCCACAACCCCGCAGGCCCGTGTCGAGGCGCTGCTCGATCACTACCCGGCCTGCCGCCTGTCCCATGCGCTGTATCCGCAGGGGCAGCCCGGCTTCATCCCGGGGGAGCCGGAGCTGACGATGCGGAACCTGTTCACGCTGGCCGTGAAGACGGGGACGGATGCGCTGAAGTCCAACACCGGTACCGAGACCTTTCTGTCGGCCATCGGTCTCTTCGAGCGCCTGGAGCGCCAATACGAAGACCGCATCAAGGTGGCGCCTCACGGCAAGCAGACGGCGCGGCTGCTGCGGGACGACAAGTTCGATCCGGATGCGGCCCTGGCGGACTTGCGTCGCATGCCGACGATGGCCGCCGCCGTCATGGAGACCTCGATCGAAGAGCAGCAACGCTACGGGCTGCTGGCCCGACCGGTCGCGCCAGCAGCGCGCGTCGCGCAGCAGGCCAGTCCCGCGCAGATTTCCGCCAAGGCCGCAAAGGTCCTGGGGCACGCAACCAGGAACGAACCGGCCATCACGGGGAAACTGGAGCCCATCGTCGATCGACTGGGCGGTTCGCTCGTGAACATGAAGCACAAGCTCAAATCGCCGGTGTCCCTCGAACAGAAGCTGAGTCGGCTGATCGGCGTGAAACAGAAGTCGCTCGACGAAGCGGCCGACCAGGTGAACGACGCGTTGCGGTATTCCATCACCTTCGACGACGGCGAGTTCTGCTCGAAGTACCGATCCGCGATCGCCGAGCTGGACAACCAGGGCTTCCAACGGGTGCAGGTCACCAACCATTTCAAGAAGAAGGACGAGCCGTTCAATGCGGTGTCCGTGACTTTCCTGAAGCAGCCGGAAAACCAGTTGCTGGAAATGCAGTTCCACACGCCGAGCAGCTTCGCCTTCAAGGAAGGCAACCACGACCTGTACAAGAAGTCGCATGCGATGGACATGGCCGGTCGCGATCCCGCACGCAAGTCCCTGATGTCCAAGGCGGTGAAGGACGCGCGGGAGATGGCCAGGCCCGACGGCATCGACGACATCGACGACTGGCGCGTTGACGCCCCGCGCGTCGAGAAGAAGACAACGTCACGGCACTCGCAGCAGGCAGTGGCCAAGGCATCCCCGGAAGCCCAGGGCGTGCGAAAGCAGGCCGAACAGCTGGAAAAGGAGCTGTCGCCTGGTATCCGAAACCTGGCAAAGGAGATCGGGGCGGGCCTGCACAACGAAGACCATTGGCTGGCCGAGGTCCTGAAGTCGCCCAAGTCGATCGACGAGAAGATCGCCCGCCTGTGCAAGCAAGGCCTCGACCGGAAGTCGGCCGCACTGCAGGTTCGGGACGGACTGCGCTACACGATGACGCTGCAGCCCGAGGAGTACGCGAGCGGCTACGAGCGGCTCGTGTCGGAACTGAAGGCCCGCAACATGCGCATCGAGCGCGTGCGCAACGGGTTCTCGGAGGAGCCGAGAATCTACGCGGGAATCAACATCAAGGTCAGCAGTCCCGGGGGCCTTCCTTTCGAGATCCAGCTGCACACCAAGGAGAGCCTGCGCACCAAGCTGCGCGCTCACCGGGACTACGAACGGCTGCGGCGCGTGGGCATGTCCGCAGAGGCGGACACGCAAGCCGAAGGCGGCGCGGGCCTGCTCGTCGAGGACCGGGAACAGGCACTGCGGGCGCTGCAGCAACGCGCGCAGGGGGTCCAGGTCCCGCACGGCGCGCAGCAGATCAAGGAGGTTGGCCGTGGCTGAAAGCTCGCCGGGTTCGAGCCGGAGCCCGTCAAGGGCTGCATGAACAAGCGGTATCCTCGACCCCTTTACTCCAAAGGATCGAGATGGCACTGGCAAAGAAGAAGCGCGTCGGCAAGAGAACCATTTCTGCCAAGCAAGTCAGAAAGACGGCAAGCGGCAGGAAGCGCCGCAAGTCCGACGGCACCCAACCCCCGAAGGCGGTGGCCCCGGCTTCGACGCCCGCGGCGTCCTGACCCCGCGGGACAGCAGATCGCGCAAGCTTCGCTTGCGCCGACTTCGCTTCGCGTGGCGCGTGGGAAGGGATCGGCAATCTTGTGACCATGGGGCCTCGAACCCTGCCAGGCCGGACCTGAGTCCGCCGACACATTTGAGGACCCTATGCCCACGCTCCCACCCACATCGCTCCTGACCAGCGCGCGTGCCGCGTCGCCGAAGCTCACCGACCACGCCCCTGCCGGCACGCTGCAGCAGCCGAAGAGCCAGTCCACTTCGCGCGACACCACCCACATGCCCAGCGCGTCCACGGTTCGCGGACGCACGTCCACGACCGGCGGCGCGTCCACCTCGCGCCTGCGAGCCGGCTCGCCCGCCGACCTGGTGCGCACGAACGCGATGGCCGGCGGCGCACGCATCGACCGCGTCAATCCGCTGACCGGCGCGCGCACCGACCATGTGGACGAGGACGCCGCGTTCGAGGCCCAGGCCCGCCGCGACGCAGCCGGCGGCATCGTCACCGTCGATCTGTCCAAGGTTCGCGACAACTACCGATACGGCGTGCTGATGATCGGCGACGCCCGCCCGTCGGCGGTCGTCAAGGCGAACGGCTACGGCCTGGGCGCCGACATCATGGCCCGCACGCTGGTTTCCGAAGGGTGCCGCGAGTTCTTCGTCGCGCGCGCCTCGGAAGCGGTTGACCTGCGCGCCTCGTTGAAGCGCGACCGCCCGGACCGCGTCGATGAAGTCGCCATCAACGTTCTGGATGGCCTGGTGCCGGGCTCGAACCCGAAATGGCTGATGAAGCACAAGATCACCCCGGTGCTCAACTCGCTCGACCAAGTGAGGGCGTGGAACGCGGCCGGCGCGGCCGAGAACCGCAAGCTGCCGGCGATCCTCCAGTTCGACAGCGGCATGAGCCGCGCGGGCATGAGCCGGGACTTGCACGGCAATTCCGAGCTCGAGCAGTTGCTGAAGGATGTCGACGAGGGCAGGCTGCAGAACATCGACGTCAAGCTCGTGATGACGCACCTGTCCGACTCGGGCGACGCGCCGGCCGTACCGGGCGCCCCCAACAACACGGTGCGCCAGCCGGGCGAGAAGTCGGCGCAACAGCTCGAGGCCTTCGACAGGATCGCCGACCAGGTCGTGGCCAGGTTCCCGGACGCGAAGAAGTCGATCGGCGCCTCGTCGACGGTGTTCCTCGATCCGAAGTTCCACAAGGACCTGGTGCGCATGGGCGGCACCTTCCACGGCCAGGCGCCGTTCGAGGCCGAGACCAACCCGCTCGCCCAGGTCGTGCGGCTCGAGGCCAAGCTCGACCAGATCCATACCTACGAGAAGGGTGCCCGCGCCGGTTACGGCGGCACCTGGGAAGTCAAGCGTGACCAGGAGCGCCACGCCACCTTCGGCCTGGGCTACACCGACGGCCTGCCGCGCCTGGCCAACGGCAACGACGACCAGAACCGCCCGTATGCGAAGGTGACGGGCAAATCCGGCCGGCAGTACGACGCGCCGCTGGTGAGCAAGCTGTCGATGGACATGCTGTCGCTCGACCTCACCGACATCCCGGCCGACGAGCTGTCGCCCGGCGCCAAGGTCACGCTGATCGGCGACGGCATCACGTCGGACCACTTCGGCGCGATGTTCCGCACCAACCCGTCGGAGCCGCAGGTGAAGTTCTCAGACCGCCTCGTGATGGACTTCGTCGACAAGAATGCGCCGAAGCCCCACGACGAGCCGAACCCGGGCGCATCGCCGAACGTGTGGGGCCCGCAGCACGAGACCGTCGCTGCCGGCTGAAGACGCTCGGCTCTTGGCGGCGCCGGCAGCGACCAGACCGGGGAAGCACACAACGCTGCGTGCGTGCAACGCCCCAGTTGCCGGATCGCCATCGCGGTGTTAGTCTGCGACCCCCAAAGATTGACCACCGCACTGCACCATGAAGCAGTTCCTGACCACGCAAGACGCACCGATGACCCGCACAGTTGCGGCGGTTTCGCTGCGCGCCTATTGCGCCGAATTGCTTTCGTAGAGCCTTTGCACCCGGAGGCTCGGCCTCCTGAGTTCCACAAGACCCGGTAGGCCTCGAGCCACCGGGTTTTTTGTTTTCTGCTTGCCCCGTTGGAGACCTGGACATGAGCCCCGAACGAGAACTTCTTTCCGCCGCACGCGCTGCCAGCGCGGTGCCGTGCGTCGGCTCCGTGGAGTGGTTCGTGTAGAGCTTCCAGGCCCCCATGCGCCTGGAGGTCCATCCTCCAGGCAAGAAAGCCTGCCGGGTGGTCCACCCCCGCAGGCTTTTTTTTCGCCCGCATGACGGGCACCCCAAGTCTGGCGCGCGCGCCGACAACCCGCCGACCGTTTCGCCTGGCCAGCGAATCGAATCGGCTTTCACCCTGAAACTGGAGAAAACCATGATGAACAAGGTTCATGTGAACGTCGGAACCATCGGTCACGTCGACCACGGCAAGACGACGCTGACGGCTGCCCTGACCTTCGTGCAGGCCGCGCGCATCGGCGGCCGTGCGCTGTCCTATGGGCAGATCGACAACGCGAAGGAAGAGCGCGAGCGCGGCATCACGATCAATACCTCGCACGTCGAGTACGAATCGGACCGCCGCCACTACGCACACATCGACTGCCCCGGCCATGCCGACTACATCAAGAACATGATCACCGGCGCCTCGCAGATGGACGGCGCGATCCTGCTGGTGGACGGCACCGAAGGCGCCGCGCGGCAGACCATCGAGCATGTGCTGCTGGCGCGCCAGGTGAACGTCGGCCACATGGTGGTGTTCGTGAACAAGATGGACCTCGTTGCCGAGGGTGACCGTGCGGAGATCGAGCAGCTGATCGAAATGGAGATCGGCGCGCTGCTGGCTGCGCACGGATACCACGACGCCCGCTTCGTCTTCGGCAGCGCGCTGAAGGCCTTGGCCGCCGCCGAACGCGGCGACCTCGAAGGTGCCGACGTGCAATGCATCGTCGAGCTCGTGAACGCGTTGGACTCGCGCATTCCTGACCCGGTGCGCGACTACGACGGGCCGTTCATGATGCCCGTCGAAGGCGTGCACACCATCGCGGGCCGCGGCACCGTGGTCAGCGGTCGTGTCGAGCGCGGCGTGATCCGCGTCGGTGACAGCCTGGAGATCGTCGGGCTCAGCTCGGCCGGCGACGCGCCGGTGGTCGTCACCGGCGTGCAGTCCTTCCACAAGGACGTCGCCGAGGCCCGGGCCGGCATGAACGTCGGCCTGCTGCTGCGCGGGGTCAAGCGCGACGATGTCGTGCGAGGCCAGGTTGTCGTGAAGCCCGGTGCGCTGAAGCCGTACCGGACGGGGCGTGCGCAGATCTTCGTCCTCAGCAAGGACGAAGGTGGGCGCCACACCCCGTTCGGCTCCGGCTACCAGCCGCAGTTCTTCTTCGGCACGACCGACGTGACGGGTGTCATTCGCGTCGACACCGAGACCGGCGTGGTCGAGCCGGGCGCGCAGGTGCAGATCAGCTTCGAGCTGAACAAGCCTGTGGCCATCGAGAACGGCATGCGGTTCGCGATGCGCGAAGGCGGCAAGACCGTCGGCGCAGGCATCGTGACCGAGGTGCTCGGCTGATGGGCTGATCCGGCACTTGCCCCTGTCGCCTGCTTGTCGGGCGGCAGGGGCTTTTTCATTCGACACACCGTTTCGGCCTCGGTACAGTCACCCTCCTGGCTCGACCCTGGACCGAAGGACATGACAGTCAAGCGAATGGACAACGTCCTGATCGTTGTCGACGATCTCGAAGCGGTGAAGGCATTCTTCATCGCGTTGGGCCTCGCGCTCGAGGGCCAAACCACGGTCGAAGGGCCTTCCATCGGAAAGCTCATCGGGCTTGGCGACGTCCGAGCCACCCTCGCGATGCTGAGGACGCCCGATGGACAGGGCATCGAACTGGACAAGTTCCACACGCCCGATGCCATCAGGTTCGGGCCCGTCGACGCACCAGTGAACGCTTTGGGCCTTCGCCGCGTCATGTTCGCCGTCGACGACATCGACGCTGTCGTTGCGCGGGTGCAGGCCCTTGGCGCAGAACTCATCGGCCAGATGCAGTACGAGAAAGCGTACCGGCTCGCCTACGTTCGCGGGCCCGAGGGCATCATCGTCGGGCTCGCCGAGCAACTCGGCTGAAGCGGGCCATCGTGCGCCAGCGCCCACGCACAAATCCGACTCGACACCACTGTTTTTGACCTATAGGTCAAAAACCTTGTAGAGTCCGCTCCATGCCCCGCGAACGAGACTTCTCCGAGCCCGAGGTGCTCGACCGCCTGACCGCCGTCTTCAGCACGCACGGCTATGCCGGCACGAGCCTGGCGCTGCTGCAGGAGGCCACGGGCCTTGGCAAGCAGAGTCTCTACAACACCTTCGGCGACAAGCAATCCATGTACTTGCAGGCCATCGACTGTGCCGTGCAGCGCGCCGCGGGCGTGGCCGCGGCCATGCAGGCCGCCAAGGACGGACGCGCGGCCCTGGTCCTCTACTTCGATTTCATCGTCCAGAGCTGCGCCAGCGCCGACCCGGCGCAGAAGAACTGCATCGTCACCAGCGGCCTGCTCGAAGGCCTCGGCGAAGCGCCGTTGAACTGGGAGTTGACCCACCGCTGGCAAGCCACCCACGAACTGCTGCGCTCAGCGGCAGAGCGCGGGCAGCGCGACGGCTCGATCGCCAGCCCTGCCCCCTCGGCCGAACTCGCCGAGCTGCTCATCGCGCTGACCAGCGGCCTGCGCGTCGCTGCACGCGCCGGGCGCAGCCGGGCGCAGATGGAACGGCTCGTGTCGCTCGCACTGGGGGTTCTCGACCTGGCCTGAGCCCTTGCCCCTTCCCTCCGGCCGCGCAAGCGGCCTTTCTTTCCCCTTAAATTGACCGAACGGTCCAATTGGAGTCCCATCATGAACAAGCCCCTTGAAGGAAAAATCGCACTGGTCACCGGTGCTTCGCGCGGGATCGGCGCCGCCATCGCCCAACGGCTGGCCGCCGACGGTGCCGAGTTGGTCCTGCACTACGGAAGCGGCCGCGCCGAAGCCGAAGCGTTGGCGGGCGCCTTGCGCGATTCCGGTCACAAGGCCCACCTGCTGCAGGCCGACCTGGCGGCCGTCGATGGCGGCCAACAGCTGGTCGAGCGGCTGTCGGGCCTGCAACTGCCTCGCATCGACATCCTGGTCAACAACGCCGGCGTCGCGCTGTTCGCCGGGCTGGCCGAAACGCGTGCCGACGAGTTCGAGACGCTGGTCAGCGTGAACATGCGCAGCTTGTTCTTCGTCACGCAGGGCGTGGTGCCCCTGATGCCCGCCGGCGGCCGCATCGTCAACGTCGGCACGGCCGCGACGCGCATCGCCTTCCCGGGGATCACCGCCTACTCCGCCAGCAAGGGCTTCGTCGATGCACTGACCCTCCAGCTGGCCGCCGAGCTGGGGGCCAGGGGCATCACCGTCAACGCCGTGGCGCCCGGGGCCATCGACACGCGCATGAGCAGCTGGATCCACGGCCCGGGCGGCAAGGAAACGCTGGCGCAAGTGCAGGCCTTGCCCGGAATCGGCCAACCGGCACACGTGGCGGGCGTGGTGGCCTTCCTGGCCGGCCCCGACGGCGCATGGACGACGGGGCAAGTCGTCGACGCCAGCGGCGGCACCAAGCTTTGACGGAGATCTCGGCTGTCTCGCGACAAGCCGCTACTTGCCGGTGAAGTTGGCGACGTAGTAGGCCAGCAGGTCCAGGTCTTCCACGGGGACCTGGCTCAGTGCCTCGGTCATGGCCCGCGTGTAGCCCGGCCGGTCGCCCGACTTGAAGCCCTGCAGCGTCGCGCGCACGTAGTCTTCTTTCTGGCCACCGATGCGCGGCACCCCCTGCCCGCCGGACAGGTCGGCGCCATGGCAGAACACGCACTTGTGCTGCTGCGCCAAGGCCTGCCCCTTGCCCATGCGCGCCGCATCGGGCGGTGCGCCGGGCGCCGGCGCGGGCACCGGCGGCAGCGTGCCGATGAAGTCGGAGAAGCCTCGCAGGTCGGCATCCTTCATCGGCTTGGCCAGCGCAATCATCGCGTCGTTGTTGCGACGGCCCTCGCGGAACAGGAACAGCTGCGTGATCGTGTAAAGCGAAGGCTGGCCGGCCAGCACCGGCACGCCCGCCAGGTCGCTGCGGCCGTTGGCGCCGTGGCAGGCAGCGCACACGGTGCGGAAGCGCTCGGCATAGTCCGCCGCCCCGGCCGCAGAGGCCGGGGCCGCAGGCGCGGCGGGCTTCTTCTTCTGCGCCTGCGCAGGCGAGGCCATCGCCACCGCCAGCGACGCCAGCACGGCCAGCGCCGCGTTGCGCCGCCGGGCCGTCACGTCACTTGCCGCCATAGCTGATGCGGTAGATCGCACCGGCATGGTCGTCGCTGACGAGCAGCGAGCCGTCCTTCATCACGAGGAAGTCCACCGGCCGGCCGAGGTAGGTGTTGTTCTCGACGAAGCCGGTCATGAACGGCTCAACCTTGGCGCCGCCCTTGCCGTCGGGCCGGGCCACGTAGACGCCGTTGTACTTGCGGGTGCGGTTCCACGGCCCGTGGATGGCGATGAACATCGCGCCCTGGTACTTCGCCGGGAACATCTTGCCGGTGTAGAACTTGAGGCCGAGCGAACCGGCGTGCGGGCCGAGCAGCGCGGCGGGCTTCACGAAGTCGTCGCACGACTTGCCCCATCCGAACTCGGGGTCGGGGATGTTGCCCTGGTGGCAATACGGATAGCCGAAGTGCTGCTTGCCGGGCTGCGTGACGTGGTTCAGCTCGTCGTTCGGGATCTCCTCGCTGAGCCAGTCGCGGCCGTTGTCGGTGAACCAGAGGTCGCCGGTCTTCGGGTCGAAGTCGAAGCCGACCGTGTTGCGCACGCCCGAGGCGATCGTCTCGATGCCCGAACCGTCGAGGTTCATGCTGTAGATCTTCGCGTACTCGCCCGGGTCGCAGATGTTGCAGGGCGCGCCGATGTTGTAGTAGAGCTTGTTGTTGTGAACGCGCAGGAACTTCCAGCTGTGGTCGCTGCCCCCCGGCAGCTTGTCGTTCAGCACCGCGGTCGGTTCGCCGAGGTTGTCGAGCTTGTTCTCGACGTCGTCGTAGCGGACGATCTTCTTGTGGGTGGCGAAGAACAGCGAGCCCTTGTAGAACTCGATGCCGGTCGCCTGCTCGGTCTTGTCGATGATGACCTTCGGCTCGCGCTTGCCGTCGACCGCCTTCTCGGGCAGCACGTAGACCTTGTTGCCGACGAACAGCGTGCTGACGAAGATGTTGCCCTTGGCGCCCTGGCGCATCTCGCGCGCGTCGAGCACGCCCGAAGCCCAGGTCTCGACCTTGAAGCCGGGCGGCAGCTTGAACTTGCGGGTCGGCAGCTGGTCGGCCGCGGTGGGGATCGGAAATGCCGGCACCGGTGCCATCTTCATGGCCGTGTCGGTCTTGGGCCGGCCCTTGGCCCAGCCGGGTTCGGCATCCTGGCCGGAAGCCGCAACGGCCGCGCAAAGAAGCGGCAGCGCAGCGATGAACGAACGCAAACGAATCTGATGCATGTCTCACCCTTCATGTGGTTGTGGGAGAAATCACCGGCCCGAGCAGCGAAGACCCTGGGGGGTTCTCGGGCCACGGATGACGCTTGGAGTTCGATGCAGCAATCAGTGTCGCAATCGGTTATCTTCAGTCATGACAACGCCC
This sequence comes from Rhizobacter sp. P2_D12, assembly GCF_056404395.1. NCBI lineage: Bacteria > Pseudomonadati > Pseudomonadota > Betaproteobacteria > Burkholderiales > Sphaerotilaceae > Rhizobacter > Rhizobacter sp. P2_D12. The sequence continues at coordinate 17,039 of NZ_JBFUEB010000013.1, forward strand.
TTGTCCACATCCCGCAGGTGAGTGCCACCGCATCCGCGAAGGCCTGCGCCCTGCTCCTGCTGGTCGGCGGGGGCTTCTTCCTCGCACCCCATCCCTGGCGATTCCTGGACGCGCCGCTCGGCCTTTCGGCGGCTGCCGCGCTGGTGGCCTACATCGGCCGGCGGCGCATCGCCGATGCCGTCGTGCTGGCCCTTCCACCGCTCGCCGGCCCGTGGCTGGATCCCGAGGCCGGCGCGCACGCCTTGCTGGTGGCTTGCCTGGCGGTCTACCTGCTCACGCTGCGGCCGCGCTTCGCCGCCGTGGCAGGAAGCACGCTGGCTGCGCTGCTGCTGGCAGGCATCCACCTCAAGCAGCAGTTCGCCGGCACGCCCCTGACGTGGCAGGACGTCCGGTTCTTCTTCCGCCAGTTCGCGGACAACGTCGGCGTGCTGGCGACCCAGCCGACGCTCCTGGGGTATGCCGGGGCAGCCCTGGGCCTGGCGCTCCTCGGCTGCCTGATGGCCTGGCGATGGAATCCGCCCGGCCGCCGGGTGGGCTGGCCGGCCCCGGTTGCTGCCGCGGCGCTGGCCGCGCTCCTCGTCACGCACAGCGGAAGCCTGGTCGCGCAGGAGGTCTCCAAGCTGAGCACCTCGGGTGCCTGGTTCGTCGGAGAAGGCCTGGTCGAACGGCCCGCCCTCGCCTTCTTCGCGACGGCCTCGCTGGAACCCCGGTGGGGCGTGGAGGCCGCGGACACGACGGCGTTCCGGCACGACAGCCTGAGGCTGCTGTCCGCGCAGGCGCGGCCCGCGCCGGCCGACATCGTCGTCTTCCTCCAGGAGAGCCAGTTCAACCCGGCGACCCTGGCAGGCTGCCCGGCCGCGCTGTGCGGCCTGGATGCCTTCGGCGCCGGCAGCAGCACGGTCGCGCACGGGCCGTTGCAGGTGCATGTCTTCGGCGGCAGCACCTGGCTGTCGGAGTTCGCGTTCCAGACGGGCGTTCCGCACGACTCGTTCGGGCCCGCGGGCGAGTTCGCATCGTTCAGCGTGGCGCCTCACGTCCACCGCTCCTTCGTGCGCTCGCTGAAGGCGGCCGGCTACCGCACCGTCGCCCTGTACCCGACGCGCGGCGGGATGATGAACGGCCGCATCGCGTATGCCGGATACGGCTTCGACGAGTTCCTCGACGCTTCGCAGCTGGGCCTGCCCGAGACCTGGGGCACGCCGGATGCGCTGGTGCACGAAGCCGCCCGGCGCGTTCTTGCGCTCGAGCGCAAGAACGACCAGCCGGTGTTCCTGTTCGTGCTCACCATCTTCAACCATGCGGAGCATGGCGTCGACATGGAACGGGTGCCGGCCGGGTTGGTCGCCGAAGCATCCCGGGGTTTCGCCTCCGCAGACGAAGCCCGCAGCGTGGCCGACTATGTGTGGCGCAGCCGCGCGTTCGAACGCGAACTGGAGCTCACCCGCGCGGCCGTCCTGGGCACGCCCAGGCCTGCGGTGCTCGCCTGGTTCGGAGACCACCAGCCGCCGTTCGCCAACGCGATCACGCTGAGGGATCGCATGCGATCGTTGCCGACCGAGACCGGCACGGTGCCGGCCCGCTACCAGACCTGGTACGAGGTGTCGAGCAACCGGCCCGAGCGGGTGCCGGCCCAGGCACCGCGTGCCTTGGATCTCGTCTTCCTGCCCGGCCTGCTCGCGCAGGCCGCAGGCGCCTCCATCGACGATTGGCTGGCCGCCAACATCCTGGCAAGAATCCGCTGCGTCGGCCTGTTGGAGGCATGCCGGACGCCGGGGGTGCGCGAGGCCTACCTCTCCTACCTTTGGAGCGACCTCAAGGAATTCGAGCTGCCCTGAGGGCCGGCGAAACGGCGCTTCACGCCATCGCCTTTCTCAGCAGGCTGGCCACGCCGCCGGCCAGCGCAGCCAGCGCCGCGAGCGCCAGGCCCCAATGCACGGCGTGCAGCGGTGGCATCAGCGCGAACAAGAGCCCCATCGACAGGCTGCCGAGCGTCAGCCCCGTGAGCCGGGCGGTGCCTTGCGCGCCGCCGGCCGCGCCGCTGCGTTCCTTGGGGGCGGAGAGCAGCATGTTCTGGTTGTTGGGGGTCTGGAACAGGCCGAAGCCGAAGCCTGCCAGGCTCGTGAAAAGGGCCATCGGCAGATGAGGGTCGCCGCTCAGCGGCCAGGCGGCGCACAGCGCCAGGCCGATCGCGAGACACACCCCGCCGACCGCGCACAGCCATGCGGTCGGCACCCGCCGCGCCAGCCGCGCCGACAAGGGTGCGGCCACCATCACCGCCAGCGGCCAGGGCGTCATCAGGAGGCCGGTGCTCATCGCGCTCAGGCCCAGCTCGTGCTGGTAGTAGAACGGCAGCGCCACGAAGCCGATCATCTGCCCGGTGAAGCAGCACACCGAGGCAACGATCGACATCCGGAACGAGGGCACGCGCAGCAGGTCCAGCGGGATCAGCGGGGCCGCCTTCGGCATTTCGCGCCGCACCAGCAGCACCAGCGAGACGGCCGACACGACGAGCAATGCCGCGCCGTACCCCGGAGACGACGGCAGCCAATCGCTGCCCAGCACGAAGGCGGCGAACAGGATCGCGTTGAGCGCGATGCTGGTGACGTCGAGGTGGCGCCCGGTGGCTGGCGGACGCGGCAAGCCGGCGCAGGCGGCCAGCACCAGCGCGCCGACCGGCAGGTTGACCGCGAAGAGCCACGGCCAGCTCGCGACGGACAGCAAGGCGGCACCGACGGCCGGCCCGGCGGCCGAGGCGCCTGCGACCGTCAACGCGTTCCATGCGATCGCCTGGCCCAGCAGGCGGCGCGGGTAGGTGAAGCGCAACAGCGCAAGACCCAGCGGCATGACCGCGGCGCTGCCCAGGCCCTGGAGGCACCGTGCCGCGACCAGCCACGGCAGCGACGGCGCCAGCGCGCACAACACCGACGCCGCGGTGAACAGCGCGATCCCGGCGGTGAACACCCGGCGGTAGCCCAGCCTCTCGCCGACGGCGGCAGCGGGCAGCAGGAACATCACGACCGCGAGCTGGTAGGCGGTGACGATCCAGACGGCGTCGGCCGGCGTGGCCTGCAGCTGCTGCGCGATGCTGGGCAGTGCAACGTTGGCGATCGCGCCGTCGAGCACCACCAGCACGATGGCACCGAGGATCGCGGCGACGGCGGCATGGCGCCGCGGCAGCGGCAGGCCATCGGGCTCGCTGCCCGCGCCCGTGTCGGCGCGGTGCGGGAGCGTGGAAGGACGGGATTCGAGGACAGTGGACGACATGGGTGGGACCGGAGGGGAAACGCTCGATCGCGCCACATCAGGATAGGTCGGCGGCCCCGCCCCCACCAGAGCGTGGCGTGCATCTTGTCCCTGCATGCGGCGCCGGGCCCGGGCCGCCAAACCGTGCTAGGTTCAGCGCATGCCCACCGACGCCGACCTCAACCTTCTCATTGCGTTGAACGCCCTGCTCTCCGAAGGCAGCGTCTCGAAAGCGGCCGAGCGCCTGGGGCTGAGCGAATCGGCGATGAGCCGCACGCTGGCGCGGCTGCGCGAGACGACGGGAGACGAGCTGCTGGTGCGTGCGGGCCGGGCCATGGTGGCGACACCGCGGGCACTGGCGCTGCGGGATCGGGTGCGCGAGCTGGTCGACGAGGCCAGCGCCGTCCTGCAGCCGGCCGGGCCCGACCTGGACCTGGGCACGCTCAAGCGCATGTTCACCGTGCGGGCGAACGACGGCTTCACCGAGGCCTTCGCGCATCTGCTGGCGGCACGCACCGCGCGCGAGGCCCCGGGCGTGCGGCTGCGTTTCGCGCCCAAGCCCGACAAGGACGTGCGCCCGCTGCGCGAGGGATTGATCGATCTCGACGTCGGCGTGCTCGGCGAATCCGGCCCCGAGGTGCGCGTCCAGGCGCTCTACCGGGATCGCTTCATCGCCGTCGTGCGGCAGGGGCATCCGCTGCTGGCCGAGGGCGAGATCACCCCCGAGCGGTATGCCGCCTGCGACCACGTGGTCACGTCGCGCCGCGGACGGCTCACGGGGCCGGTGGACGACGCACTGGCCGCGGCCGGGTTGAAGCGCAACGTCGCGGTCGTCGTTCCCAGCTTCGGCACCGCGCTGTCGACCGCGGCCGCGACCGACATGGTGGCGCTGATGCCCGCCTCGTACTTCGAACACCTGCGGGCGAGCCCGATGCTGCGCTCGTTCGAGCTGCCGGTGCCGACCGAGCACATCACCATCTCGCAGATGTGGCACCCCCGGCTCGATCGAGACCCGGCGCATCGCTGGCTGCGCGGCGTCGTGCTCGAGGTGTGCCGGGATCGGCGGGCGATGGTGTCTTGACCGCGGTACGACGTTGACCGCGCTCATCCGTGGCAGCGTCAGCGACGCCAGGAGGGCGTCACCTCAATCCACCTTCGCCGTGCGAAGCCGCAGCGCGTTGGCAATGACGCTCACCGAAGAGAGCGCCATCGCCGCAGCGGCGACCACGGGCGACAGCAGCAGGCCGAAGAACGGATACAGGACGCCGGCCGCGAGCGGGATGCCGGCCACGTTGTAGGCGAAGGACAGGACGAGGTTCTGGCGGATGTTGCGCATCGTCGCCTGCGAGAGCGTGCGCGCGCGCACGATGCCCATCAGGTCGCCCTTCAGCAGCGTGATGCCCGCGCTTTCCATGGCCACGTCGGTGCCCGTTCCCATCGCGACGCCGACCGTGGCCGACGCGAGCGCCGGCGCATCGTTGACGCCGTCGCCGGCCATCGCGACGACACGGCCCTCGGACAGCAGGCGCTTCACGACCGCCGCCTTGTCCTGCGGGAACACCTCGGCGACGACCTCGTCGATCCCGAGTTGGCGACCGACCGCCTCGGCGGTGGTCTTGCCGTCGCCGGTCAACATGACGACGCGAATGCCGGCCGCCTGCAGCGACCTCAGGGCCTGGGGCGTGGTGGCCTTGATGGGGTCGGCGATCGCGACGAAGCCGGCGAGCTTTCCCCCGACGCCGACGAAGATCACGGTTGCCGCACGCTGGCGCTGCGTCTCCGCCAGCGAGGCGAGGGCGGCGGTGTCGATGCCGAGTTCGGCCAGGAACTTCGCACTGCCCGAGACGACGGCCTGGCCATCCACCGTGCCGACGACGCCCTTGCCGACCGGAGAGTCGAAGTCGGAGACCGGCGACAGCGACAGCCGGCGCTCCTGCGCGTCCATGACGATGGCCATCGCCAACGGGTGCTCGCTGGACCGTTCGACGCTGGCCAGCTTCTGCAGCACGTCGTCCGCCGACAAGCCGCCCACGGGTTCGACGTGAACCACCTTGGGCCGACCCTCGGTCAGGGTGCCGGTCTTGTCGACCACCAGCGTGTCGACCTTCTCCATCTTCTCCAGCGCCTCGGCGTCACGGATCAGCACCCCGTGCTGGGCACCCTTGCCCACGCCGACCATGATCGACATCGGCGTCGCCAGGCCGAGTGCGCACGGGCAGGCGATGATCAGCACGGCGACCGCGGTGATGAGCGCGTAGCTGAATGCCGGCGACGGCCCCCAGGCCAGCCAGGTCACGAAGGTCAACGCCGCCACGAGGATGACCACCGGCACGAACCATCCTGCCACCTGGTCGGCCATGCGCTGGATCGGCGCGCGGCTGCGCTGTGCCGCTGCCACCATGTGCACGATCTGCGAGAGGAGCGTGTCGGCGCCGACCTTCTCGGCGCGCATCACGAAGCCGCCGGTCTGGTTCAACGTGCCCGCCGTCACCTTGGAGCCGACCGACTTGGCCACCGGCATCGGCTCGCCGGTCACCATCGACTCGTCGACGTTGCCCTTGCCGTCGGTCAGCACGCCATCCACCGGCACCTTCTCGCCGGGGCGCACCCGCAGGAGGTCGCCGACCTGTATGCCGTCGACCTGCACCGTCTCGTCGCCACCGGCGGCGTTCACCTTCACGGCGGTCTTCGGTGCGAGACCCAGCAAGGCCTTGATGGCACCGGAGGTCTTCTCGCGCGCGCGCAGCTCGAGCACCTGTCCGAGCAGCACCAGCACCGTGATGACCGCAGCGGCCTCGAAGTACACGGCGACCGCGCCGTCGTGGGCTCGCAGCGCAGGAGGGAAGATGCCCGGAGCCAGCGTCGCGACCATGCTGTAGAGCCATGCCGCACCGGTGCCCAGCGCGATGAGCGTGAACATGTTCAGGCTGCGATTGCGCACCGAGGCCAGGGCACGCGTGAAGAACGGCCATCCGGCCCAGAGCACGACCGGCGTTCCCAGCAGCAGCTGGATCCAGTTCGACGTCTGCTGCGCGACGAGCGCGTGGAGGTCGATGAGGTGCCCCCCCATCTCGAGCCCGAGCACCGGCACCGTCAGCGCAGTGCCGATCCAGAAGCGACGCGTCATGTCGCGCAGCTCCGGGCTTTCGCCGGCATCGGCGGTTGCCAGCACGGGCTCGAGCGTCATGCCGCAGATGGGGCAGCTGCCAGGCCCCAGTTGCCGCACCTGCGGGTGCATGGGGCAGGTGTACTCGACCTGAGCACCGTGTTGCCTCGCGTGGTCATGCGGACCGGTGGCGGGCTTGCTCGGCGTGGACGACGGCATTGGGGGCTCCTTCAGGATGGCGATCTCGATCGCTGGTCAGTCTCTTCCTTCCCAAGATGGGAAAGTCAAGCGCCTTCAGCGTCGTGGATCCTTCGATGCGCCATCGTGGTGGGCGCCGTGATGGCCGTGCCCGTGAAACAGGTGCATCAGCGGGCAGGCCAGCAGGAACAGGAACGGAATGGCCTGCGTGAAGTGCGTCAGATGCTCTGTGAGCAGGTAGTAGACGCCGACCGCGCCCGCCACCAGCATGAAGACGCCCAGCGGCGACCGCCAGCGCGTGAGAGTGAATCTCGAGTCCATGGGGCCTTACCGGCTGGCCGCAGAGGCAGGCGGCATGGCCATGGGGCCGCCCGCCATCTTGCCGTCCTTGCCATGCATCTGGTCGTGCATGCCGCCAGGCTTGTGCATCTCCTCGTGCATCGGCTTCATCTGGCCCGGGGCCATGCCCGCCCCCATGCCCATGCCCGAGGCGGCCGGTGCTGCCGCCCTGGCCTGGATCGATGGCGCCTTCGCGGCGGGCGGGCCCTTCTTCATGCCCGCTGCGGGCGCAGAAGCGCCATCAGGATGGTGCGTCGCGTGGTCCTGCGCTTGCTGGGCATGGGCGGCGGTCGCGAGTGCGGTGGCCGCCGCGATCAAGAGGATGGTGCGCATGGAGGTCTCCGGAGGGGGTGTGGGCCAGGATCGCTGTTCGACGCCGGCAGGGGCTTGATGGCCTCAAGCGCTGCACGACGACGCGCCGCTGCCGCAGCAGCATCCCGCGGAGCGCACCGCGACGCGCTGGTCGCCGGCCTGCACCGTGACCGGCGTGTAGCCGGCTCCGGTGATCGCATCGCGCAGGGCATCGGCGTCCGATCCGGCGGGTTCGATGTGAACCAGGTGCTGCGCCAGATCCGCTTGAACCTTCGCGGCGGGGTCGGTTGCGCGGACGGCCTTCGTGATGGCGCTGACGCAGTGGCCGCAGGTCATGTCGTCGACTCGGTAGGTGAGCATCGCGAACTCCTTTCGGTGTTGATGCATGCATCCTGAACCTGCCCACGGTTGGAAAGTCAATGCAGTCCTGAGGCACCGTTGATGCAGGTCAATGGCCGCCTACCGGCGACTCGGACGACGAAAGGCCCCTGTCATGGGCCTCTACCCCAAGCGGAATCGACTCACTTCGCCGAAGCCGGGAAGGCGGGCAGCTTGCCGATGTCGCGCGGATCGTGCTGGATGATGACCGTCGCCTTCAGGTTCTTCGCGATCTGCTTGACGCGCTGGATCGACGCCAGGGTCTGCGCGCGGTCGTAGTTGAACCCCGGCACCCCGTCGTGCTCGTAGTTCTCGTGGAAGTGCACGGCATCGCCGCTCAGGATCACGGGCCCCATCTCCTTCAGACGCACGAGCAGGATGCTGTGCCCCGGCGTGTGGCCCGGAGCGCGCAGCATCATGACGGTGCCATCGTCGAACACGTCCTTGTCCGCGCTCAGCGGCTCGACCTTGCGCTTCTCGGCGATCCACTCGGCGAACCCCTTCACGTTCGCGCTGGCCATCGGCGGCGTGGCATTGATGCCGTCCCAATCGCCCTTGCCGATCAGCAGCGTCGCATTCTTCAGTGGGCCCAGCTGGCCGGTGTGGTCGGCGTGGAAATGGCTGATGCCGACGTACTTCACGTCTTCGGGGTTGACGTTGATCTGCTTCAGCAGATCGGCCAGGGGCTTGTTGGTCGCACTCGGGACGGAGCCGGGCAGGTATCCCGTGTCCCAGACCATGACGTCCGAGCCGTGGCGGATGACGTAGCAGCTGAAGGTGAAGGGCTTCGTCGTCTCGCTGTAGGCAAAGGTGTCGCTGAAGCGCCTCGGGTCGTTGGTCCCGGTGCCGCAATCGAGCCGCGTCAGCGTGACTTCCTGGGCCGCTGCCGAAAGCGAGAGCAGCACGCCCGCGCCGAGAGCCAACCAGAAGCGGAATTTCATCTTGTGTCCTTGTTCATGTTCGGGGGGAGTTGCGAGAATCGGAAATTGCAGTGGCTCGCGCCGCCGGCCAGGGTCTGCGTCCGTTCCAGGCGAATGCCACGCGTGGCATAGGCGTCGAAATCGAGGCCGCAGATGTTCGGCAAGACTTCCGTGTCGCCATGCCGGGCCGCGAACTTGCAGAACCCGCAAGCCTTGTAGTCGATGCCGAATTCAAAGTTGTCACCCGGCCCCGGCTCGACGAAATCGTAGACGAAATCTTCCGGAAACTCGTTCCGATGGCTTTCGGTGGCGCTCAGGGCAGCCTGCTCGCGCAGCAAGGCCTGGTTCTCCACCGACATGAACTCGCGCCCCGAGGCGAGACGTTCGGCATCGGGCACGGTGAGCAATTGCGCCTTGTAGGTCTCCCGCTCGATGTCGCCGATCACGGACAGCGGTACGCCGTGTCGCCGGAGCACCCGGCTGATGGCCATGAAGCCCATCAGGCGCATGAAGAAATCGCTCATGCGACTCGCCGTGCCACCGACATAGGGCATCTGGGCGAGCACGGTCTCGAACTCGTCCATCACCTGCCGCCGCAGCGCATCCATGTCGGACAGATGCGCACGCTCGCGCAACATCGGTTCGGCCAGGTCGAGGCGATGGTTCATGGCGGCCTCCATGGCACCGCGATGCGACTCGTAGAAGGGATGGACGATCTTTGCCATGGGGCACCTTTCCAACGCCTTCACCTTGACATGACCCGCTGGTCCTTGGCCGCTTCGGCGATTTGTCCGGCCAACGCAGCTTCCACGCCGGCCAACGCCCCCGCTCTGCCCTGCACCGCCGCCTTGTAGATCGCCGAGTGCGGGAAGCCGAAGACCGACGAGCTCTTGTGAACGACGCAAAGATCGTTGCCGCGTGCATCGCGATAGACCGCCCATTCCAGCGCGAGCTTGTCATTGAGACAGGCGCCAAAAAATGCGCCGACCCGCTCTACCACGAGCTCGGCGGACTCCTTCGCTGGATCGGCAGACGAGCGCCATGCAACGATCGCTTCGTCAATCTCGACGCCCGTATAGGACGCCTTCTCGCCGACGTAACGACGCACAAAGGCGCGGCCAAGGCTCGCTTGTTCACTCAGCTCGACCAAGACATCTGGGCTTGTCGATGTGATGGCGACAACGCCGCCCCCCGAGCGGGCCTTTGAACTGAAGAATGCGGAAAGGGTGGCCATCAGCGACATTGCAAGCAGGGCTCCTCGTCGGGTGGTGGAAAGCAGCATCGGGATTCCTGGAAGCGTTGCAAGTTTGCGAAATCCCCACCATAGCAGGGCCTCACCTGTTCGCGCACATGATGCGCACACCACCTCCCGTGCGCAACCCGTCCTTGCGCCGCGCGAAGTAGCGCCGGTTCAGATCTTCCGGCGCGGCACTCTCTGCGGAACTGAAACCCAGCGCGAGCAAGTGGCTGCGCAACTGCAGCGGATCGAAGGTCGACAGCCACGGTTCGCCGACCGCGGCAACCCGCCGCTCGAGGGCTTCGTTGACCACGCGCTCGATCGGATCGAGCATCGTCGCCGGGACGCGGTAGTCGAAGCACAGGCAGCTGCCCACGGCAAAGCCCGCCACCGTATCGAGTGTCCTCAGCACCGCGTCGACCGTCAGGTACATGGTCACGCCCATCCAGCCGATGCATGCTGCCTGATCGGCCCGAAAGCCCGACTGCTGCAACGCGTCGCCCAGGTCGTCGCGCTCGAAGTCCGACGGCACGAACGTCAGCGACGCAGGCACGACGATGCCGGCCTCGGCCAACAGGCGCTGTTTCCAGCGCTGCGTGCCGGGATGGTCCACCTCGAACACCGCCAGGCCCTCATCGCGGTGCGGACTGCGGTACGCAAAGGTGTCGAGCCCCGCGCCCAGGACGACGTACTGGCGCACGCCCGCCGAGACGCAGCGCGAGAGTTCATCCTCGACGAAGCGGCTGCGCGCGACCAGTGCGGCGCGAAGACCCCGTGACATCGGATCGTTCAGCGCGAACGGGTCGTCCCGCAGCGCGGCCTCGGCGGGCGCGCCCAGCAAAGGCAGCGCAATCCGGTCCGGGAAGACCAGCGGCTCGTCGAGCAACTGGTGCACGGCGCGCAACGAGGCCACTGCCAGCGCCGAGCGGCTCGGCTCGCCCTGGCGAACGATGTGGGTCGGCAAGGTGGACATCGGAACCTCCTGGGGTCAGAGGCTCCATCGTCCACCCTCACGCAGCGTGAGGGTCAAGCGGCTGCAGCCCGCTCCATGTAGCGCATGGTTTCCAACGTGAAGACCGTGCCAGCTCGAATCAGCGGCTCGTTCTCGTAGGCCGCAAGCAGCTTGGCGCGCAAGGCATCGTCGTGTCGCACCATGCGGTCCTGCAGACCCCGCCATTCGCGCGCCAGCTGGCGCGCCTGCGCGGAATCCGGCAGCACGCCATCGGCCATCAAGCGCTCGACACGCTCGCTGAGCGCCCGCCAGTGCGGATCCAGCGTCGTGTCCAGGCGCTGCAGCTCGTCCGTGCTGATGTACTTGGCAAGCACGGCCAGCCGCAGCTGAATCGCCTGGTCGATGTACGCCAACAATGCTCGATCCATCCCGGTGGGCAGCGGCAGACCCGGCTGCTCGCGCAACATGCTGCCCCAGCGCGTCAGGAGCGCGACGTCGCCATGGGCCCAACGCGCCGACACGTCCATCCATCGCCGCGCCAGGGGCTGCAATTCGATCGAATCGGGCGGCACGCCGCGGTCCATCGCGTCGTGGATCGCCTGCAACAGGGCTGGCCACTCGGCCTGGCTGTGCTTCCACCGCTCGAAGATGAGCTTGAGCTCGGCAGCGCTGAACTACTGCTCGAACGTGTTCATCATCGACAAGCTGGCGAGCCAGTCGGCGATCTCGGGCTGGCCGCCGCCCGCGAGGATGAATTGCATGACGCCGAGCCGCTCACGCAGCGCCTGGGCCTGGGCGATCTCCCGATCCAGCGCGCCGATCTGCTGCGCGAGGATGGCCGGCAGCGTGACGCCGCCGCCGTCCAGCAACTTCGCCACATCACCCAGCGGCAGGCCCATGCGGCGCAGGGTCTGGATGCCATGCAGTCGCGCAACATCGTCACGGCTGTACAGGCGATAGCCGCCCTCGGAGCGCCCCGAAGGGCGCAGCAGCCCGATGCTGTCGTAGTGATGCAAGGCGCGCACGGTCAGGCCGGAACGCCTGGCCAGTTCGCCGACTTTGAGGAACATGTGGAAAGTATCCATCGCAGGCATTGCGGCCGCCCCCGCCCTCAGGCATCGCCGATCGCGGCGGCCCGCCAGGCCTTCGGCGAGCGTCCGGTCATGCGCTTGAAGGCATGGCTGAAGGCGCTCTCCGATCCGTACCCCAGGGACTGCGCAATCACGGCGATCGGCTGGTTCTCTTTCCGCAGGCTGCGCTCGGCCAGCCGCATGCGCCATTCGGCGAGATAGGTCAGCGGCGCCACACCCGCGCTCGTCCTGAAGCGAAGCGCAAACGTCGTTCTGGACATGGCGCACGCCTCGGCCAGCTCTTCGAGATGCCAGGATCGCGCGGGGTCGCCGTGCATCAGCCGCAGAGCAGGCGCAATGCGCGGATCGCTCAAGGCTCGCAGCCATCCCGCCATGGGGCTCGAGGTTTGCAGGTGGGCGCGCAGGATCTGGATGAAGAGCAGCTGCGCGAGTTGCGCCGACGCCAGCTGGGCCCCCGGCAGATCGGCCGCGTGCTCGTTCACCAGCTGCTCGAGCAGCCAACGAAAGCTCGTGGCCTGCGGCGACGCGGCCGGCACGTGGATCCACGGCGGCAGCACGTCGGACAGCAGGCGACCGCTGGCCTGGTCGAGCAGCACGTGGCCGCCGATGTAGGCAAAGTCGTCGCCCTCGCCAATGCGGCCCACGGGGCTCCTGCCGCCCGAGAACACGCTCATCGCATCCAAGGGCTCGACACCAGGCTCGCTGGACAGGACGAAGGAGCGCTTCGCCGCGAGCAGGCCCACGTCTCCGCTGGCGAACCGGACCGGTTCGGGCTCGCCGTCGATGGCGACCCAGCAGGATCCTTTCACGACCGCGAAGAACTTGATCTTCTCGGGCACCGGGAAGCGCAGGGCCCATCGGCCACCGGCCGTGAAGCCGCCGGTCACCAGGGACTCGGCGTGGGTGACCTTGAGGATGTCGGAGAACGGATCTGAGCGCATATCCGAACTATCGCGCAAGCAACTCGCACTCCGGCGCATTAACAATCCGGATCGTGGGTCTTAAGGTGACGGCCATCGTCTGGAACAGGCCATCGCCCCCGGACTTCCGCAGAAGACCCCATGAGCACCCAAGACATCCAAGTTCTCGTCACCGGAGGAACCGGTTTCATTGCGCAGCATTGCATCCTGGTTCTGCTGAAGAACGGCTACCGCGTGCGCACCACGGTGCGGTCCCTGGCCCGCGAGGCCGAGGTCCGCCACCACCTCCACGTGGGTGGAACGGACCCTGGAGATCGCCTCACATTCGTCGCCGCCGACCTCGGTTCGGATCAGGGTTGGGCCGAGGCTGCCGCCGACTGCCGCTACGTGGTGCACGGCGCTTCGCCGACGCCGTCCGGCCGGCAGGCGAGCGAAGAGGATTGGATCCGGCCCGCGGTCGACGGCAACCTGCGGGTGCTGCGCGCGGCCCGGGATGCGGGCGTCGGGCGCGTCGTGCTGACCTCGGCCTTCGGCGCCATCTGCGCAGGCCATGGCCCCATGGATCGGCCGTTCAACGACGACGACTGGAGCGACCTCGCGAGCAAGAACATCTGGGCCTACCAACGGTCCAAGACCTTGTCTGAACAGGCGGCGTGGGACTTCATCGCCCGCGAAGGGCGCGGCATGGAGCTCTCCGCGGTCAACCCGGTGACGGTGCTGGGCCCGGTGCTCGGGGCCGACTACTCGCATTCCATCCGCCTCATCAAGAACATGCTGGCGGGCCAGCCCGGCGCACCCAAGATCAACTCCGGCTTTGTCGATGTCCGGGATGTGGCCGACCTGCACCTGCGCGCCATGACGCACGCGGCCGCCAAGGGCCAGCGCTTCCTGGCCATTGCGGGCGAGAGCATGTGGATGGCCGAGGTGGCAAAGGTGCTGAAGGCCCGCTTGGGGCCGCTCGCCGACAAGGTCTCGACGCGCGTGCTGCCCAACTGGGTGGTGCGGCTGGGGGCGTTGAAGGACCCAGCCTTGAGAGGCGCCGTGCCGCTGCTGGGCTTGAACCTCAACGCCACCAGCGCGAAGGCCATCCGCCTGCTCGGGTGGTCGCCGCGCCCGCGCGAAGAGGCGATCGTGGCCACGGCGGAAAGCTTGAATCGCCTCGGGCTGCTGCGCGACGCCCCGGCTTCGCGCTGAGCCTCTTCGGCATCGACGTCTCGAGGCCGGCGGGCATGGCGCGTTGGCCGACGTGGGGCCGGGTTCTCCTCCACGTTGAGGATCCCGGTTCGTCCGTGGACAAGTACCCTGCATCGACACGCTCAGGGATGCCATGAACAACTACCTGCTCACCACCGACGGCCGCTCGGTCGCCGCCGTCGAGGCCCAGCTGCGCCACTACCTGCCCGGGCTGGACGCGCACCTGTGGCCCACCGGACCGACGCAGGCCGTGCTGCGCGCGCCGATCCTGCGCGCGATCGAGACCGACTACGCCAACATCGGCACCGGCCCGCTGCTCACGGTGCTGGGCGTCACGCGCATCGACCCCATCGACGACGAGACCTCGGCCAGCCTGGTCGCCCTGCGCGACGTGGCCCAGCTGCCGCCCCGCACCGTCACGCCGCGCCCCGCCGGCGCGGCACTCGACTGGCACCTGCAGCAATCCCGCGTGCCGGCCGCCTGGGCCCTGCTCGGCGGGCCCGACGCGATCGCGTGGGGTACCGTCAAGGTCGGGCAGATCGACACCGGGTACACCGAGCACCCGGCGTTCGGTTTCCCGGGCGCCAGCTGGATCGACCAGGCCCAGGCGAAGACCTTCATCTCGCCCCCGCCGGCCGGCGAAACCAGCGTGTTCGTCGACGAGCCCGGTGGTGGCCGCGACACGCTCACCGGCGTGTCGGGCGGCCACGGCACCCGCATCGGGGCCACGATCTGCGGCCATGCCCCGGGCGCCGCCGGCGGCGCGTTCTACGGTGTCGCGCCGAAGGTGCCGCTGGTGCCCGCCCGCATCACCGACAGCGTGTGGATCAACCACCGGCAGCGCGAGTTCAGGGACGCGGTGCGCCACCTGGTCGGCACGGCGCAGGTGAAGGTCATCAACGTCAGCCTCGGCGTCTTCCTGTCGGCGGTGGTCGACGAACTGCGCGAGGCCATCGACGAGGCCTACGATGCCGGCGTCATCATGGTGTGCGCCGCGGGCAACATCGTGAACCCGGTGGTGGCCCCGGCCAGGCTCGCGCGCACCCTCGCCGTCGGCGGCGTCACGCAGGCCGACGTGCCGTGGTCCGGCAGCAGCTACGGCCCCGAGACCGACTTCAGCAGCTATGCGGACGGCATCCGCCGCGCCTCGACGCGCTACGGGCCGCGCTACGAATACACCGGCGGCGGTGATGGCACCTCGTATGCCACCGCCATCACGTCGGGCGCGGCCGCCCTGTGGCTCGCCCACCATGCGGCCGCATTGGATGCCGCTTACCCGCAGCCCTGGCAACGCGTCGAAGCCTTCCGCGCGGTGGCGAGGGCGTGCGCTCGCGTGCCGGCCGGGTGGAACGCGGGAGCGTTCGGCACGGGCATCCTGGACGTGGCCGCGGTGCTGCAGCAGGCATTGCCGTCGGCCGGCTCGCTGCAGGCGCAACCGGGCGCGTGAGAACGCGTCAAGGACTGATCTGTGCCCGATGGTTGGTGCTGCCATTCTCCGCAGGGCGGCTTGACATGCAGGCATTTACTTGCCTATCATCTCTGCAACCGAGCCCACTCGAAGGAGAGACATGATGAGCAAAGAGAAGACGAGCTTCGTCTACGTGACCTACATCCGCTCGACGCCGGAGAAGGTGTTCGAGGCCATCACGAAGCCCGAGGTCGCGCGGCGCTACTGGGGCCACGAGAACGTCTCCGACTGGCAGCCCGGGTCGCCGTGGCAGCACGTGCGCGCCAACGCGGAGCGCAAGGTGCAGCTGGTCGGCAAGGTGGTCGAGGTCTCGCCGCCGACGCGCCTGGTCATCACCTGGGCCGATCCCGCGCAGGCCGCCGATCCGGCCAGCTACAGCCGCGTGAGCTTCGACGTCGCGCCGTACGAAGAGATGGTGCGGCTGACCGTCACGCACGACGAGCTCGAGGCCGGCAGCGGGATGGCCAAGGGCATCCAGCAGGGCTGGCCGATCGTGCTGTCGAGCCTGAAATCCCTGCTCGAGACGGGACAGGGCATCGACGTCTTCGCCAAGCCGAAGTCGGCCTGAACCGGGAGCCGCCCATGACCCAACCCATGACCCCGCCCTACACCGGCGGATGCGCGTGCGGCGCCGTCCGCTACGCGACCCGGCACGCACCCGTCTTCCAGAACCACTGCCAGTGCCGCGACTGCCAGCGGCGCAGCGGCACCGGGCACGGCTCGTGGCTGACCTTTCCCGCGCAGGCCGAGATGGCGATCACCGGCCAGGCCACGCACTGGGAGGTCGCGGGCGACAGCGGCAACCGGAAGGTCCATGCCTTCTGCCCGACCTGCGGAACGCCGGTCTACCTGCGCTTTGCCGCGATGCCCGAGCTGATCGCAGTCCCGGCGGCCAGCCTCGACGAGCCGGGCCGCTTCGCGCCGCAGGTGCTCACCTACCGGGTGCGCGGGCTGGCGTGGGACACCATCGATCCGTCGTTGCAGGCGTTCGAGCGGATGCCGCACGCCTGAAGCCTGCGCCGGTGGGCTCAGCCCTGGGCCACACCGGCGTACACGCCGCGTTCGAACGCTCCAAAGAGGTCGACCACGCGTGCGTCGTAGAACGGCAGCAGTTGCGTGAACAGCGCACCGGTCACCTGCTTGACCGGGTCGACCCAGTAGTGGCAGTTGAGCAGGCCGGCCCATGCGAAGCTGCCGGCGCTGCGGCCGTTGGGGCCGGGCTCGGGATTGATGTCGAACGACAACCCCCACTTCTGCCTCATGCCCGGGAAGAGGTCCGCATCGCGCGACCACACGGGCGCGGATGACTTGAGCGGATTCACGTTCAGCTCGCCGATCGCATTGCGGCGCATCAGCGCCACGGTCTCGGGTTTCAGCACGCGCGCACCGCCGTGCGCGCCGTCCTTCAGCAGCATCTGGAGGAAGGCCATGTAGTCGCGCGGCGTGCCGAAGAGCCCGCCGCCGCCCGAGAAGAACTCGGGACGCTGGTTCATCTCGAAGGGCATCGGCCTGAGCGAGCCATCGCCCTGGCGCTGGTAGGTCGTCGCCGTGCGCCGCTTCTGCGCGCCATTGATCAGGAAGCCGGTGTTGGCCATGCCCAGCGGCCCGAACAGGTGGTCCTTGAAATAGATCTCGAGCGACTGGCCGCTGACCGCTTCGATCAGCTTGCCGACCACGTCCATGCCGATACCGTACTGCCAGCGTTCGCCGGGGTCGAATTCCAGCGGTGCCGCAAACGCAGCGTTCAGGCTGTACGCGATGTCGGGCAGGCCGGTCGCCTTCTCGTACTGCGGCAGCTTGTCGCTCCAGTTCGCATAGGTGTAGCCCGAGGTGTGCGTCAACAGGTGGCGCAGCGTGATCGCGCGCTTCGCCGGCCGCAGGATCGGCTTGCCGCGGTCGTCGAAACCTTCCAGCACCTGGGGCGATGCGAGTTCGGGCAACACCTTGCTGGCCGGCTCGTCCAGCCCGACCCGGCCTTGCTCGACGAGTTGCATGCAGGCGGCAGCGGTGATCGCCTTCGTCATCGACAGCAGCCAGAAGACGGTGTCGGGGTCGACGCCCTCCGGGCGGTTCAGGTCGCGCTTGCCGCAGGCGCCTTCGTAGAAGACACCCTGTGCGTCGGCCGCCAGCCCGACGGCGGCAGCGACCGTGCCACCGGCCACGCCCTGGGCCAGCGCATCGTCGATGGCCTTGAAGCGACCCGGCGGCACGCGGCGGGATTTCGGATCGGCAGCGCGCGCCGGCAGCCCTGCCAGCGCAGCAGTGCCTGCCAGCGCGCCGGCGCCCAGGCGCAGGAAATCGCGGCGGGTGTTCGTGAGGATGATCATGTTTCGTCCATTCAGCGGAGGTGTGAACGGATCGTAGGAGCGCCGGGTCATTGCGTGAAGCGAACCAGTGGCACTTGATTCATGACCTGGCCTCACGAATGCTGAACTACGGCTCGATGCGGACCGTCACCACCGCGGATCCCACGCCGCCGCGTCCATCGGTGACCACGTAGACGAAGTAGTCCGTTCCGCTGCTCACGCCGGGCGGCGGCGTGTAGGTGACGGTGCGATCCGCCAGCACGGCCTGGCCACCCAAGCTCGTGGCCGACCCGGGCAAGGCGTACGAGAGCCCGCGCCAGTCCCTGTCGTGCGCCAGTTGGCCCAGATGGATGCGCTTCGGCGCTCCGGCGGCCGTGCTGACCTCGGCAAACTCCGCCTGTGGCCCCCTGTTGTGCCCCAGTGCGGCCACGCGCGCGTCGAACCACGCGGTGACGCGCCCGATCACGGTGTTCTCGATGCCCATGTAGCCGTGGAAATTGAGCGGCCCGCAGACGTCGGGCGACACGCCATTGCCCGGCACCGTGACCCGCACGCCGCCGCTGGCGATGTCGAAGGACGCGTCGACGCCCGCCGCCACCAGGCTGTCGTACAGCGCACGGGATCCTGCCGGCTGCGACGCGAAGCAGCCATCCTCGCCATGCCACAGCACGAGGGTGGGCCGCTGCACGTACTGCGGCAGCAGGTTGGGCGTGTCGGGCCGGCCCACGTACAGGCGGCGGCCGTTGTCGGCGCGGTCGACGGTGACCGAGCTGGACGTCGCGATGCCGGTGGCGATGCGGTTCTGCGCCACCACCGAGAGCGCACCGCGGCTGGTGCCGGCCAGGAACACCGGCAGGTGGTGCACGTTGAGGGTCTTCAGCACGCCGAGGATGTCGACCGCGTGGTCGACCGAGGTGCGGTACAGGTCGGCCGCGGTGTTGGGGTCGACCGATCCCGGCGGCGGCAGCGGCGCCGGCACCGGCCGGTCCAGCGCCACCGTCAGGTAGCCCGCGTCGGCCACCAGCTGCGCCGTGCGCACGACGAAGTTGTTGGCACCGCCGGTGACGTCGCCCGCGCCGGTGTCCAGGTTGCCGCGGATGGCCATGTTGAAATCGCCGCCGCCGATCAGCACCACCACCGCCTTCGGTGCCTGGCCGGTGGACGGCCAGTTGACGAAGTAGTCCATCGTCACCGGCGTGCCGTCGGCCGCGACGCGCGTGGTGGTCTGGCCATAGAACGCGCAGCCGTTGGACTTGGTGCGCGTGTCCAGCATGCCGGCCGGCGTGACCGTGCTGTCCTGCTTGCAGGTGGACAGCGTGGCGTCGTCGTAGATCACCATCCGGGCCAGGCCATCGACACCGGGGCCGCGATGCTCCCTGGCGCGGTACGCGAAGCTGTCCACGCCGGATGCGGCCGGTGCGGCATACAGCAGGCGCCTGCCGTCCGCGGTGACCGAGGCCGAACCGCCGGCCGGCGCGGAGAGCAGTTCGAAGCGCAGGTGGCCCCCGCGATCCGCGTCCTCGACGTAGGGCGTCAGCGTGACGCTGCTGCCCGCGTGCACGGCGCGGCGCACTTCGGTGAAGCTGGGGGCTTCGTTGGCGGGATGACCGGGGCCGCGGGCCACGTCGGCCGCGAGGGCCTGGGAGAAGGTGACGCAGAGCAGTTCTGCGAGCAGGGCGACCACGAGGGTGTGCATGCGGGGTGTCGGTGGTTGGGGGAACCGGCGATTTCAACCCGGGCGCCGCCACGCCGCATCCTCAATCTTCGGGAAACGCCGCCTGCCTCAGCGGGGCTGGCTCTTCAGCACGATGCGCGTGTTGTGCAGTTCGTGGTGGTAGGCCGCATGGCAAGCCTTGCCCTTCGGGCTGGTGCGCAAGGCCTCGTCCGCTTCGATGGCGGCCATGCGGCGCCGCAGTTCGCGCGCCGTCTGCGTGACGCTCCAGGCCGCGACCGACATGCAGTACCTGGGGACTTCCTCCGGCGTGGCCAGGTCGAGCACGAAGGCCGTGCACAGGCCGACGGCCGTGCGCAGCGCCTCGCGGTGCGCCTGCACGGCGCGCGCCTGGGTGCCGCGGCCCAGGCGCATCGACAGGCTGACCGCCTGCAGCTCGCAACCGGCGGTCTTCTGGTTCAGCGCGGCCAGGGCCGGCGCTCCCTGCCCCGCCAGGTAGGCGTTGACCGCCTCCACCCCGCCCTGGGCCAGGCGCTGCTCCAGGTCAGGCACCAGCAGGTCGGGTGCCGCCGCGAGCACCGGGGCAAGCGCCAGGGCCGGCAGCAGGGCAAGGAGGAAGCGCATGCGGTCTGCCGGGCTACTGCGCCGCGGCGACCGGGCCAAGCTGCTCGACGGCCTTCTGGCCGACGGCCTTGCACAGGCTGTTCATGCCGAACAGCATGTTGGCCGAGTAGTCCTCGGCCACGTACTCCTTGCCGCGAAACTGGATGCGCGTCTTGAGGATGTCTTTGCCGGCGAAGAGGCCGAACACGACGCGCATGCCGGGTTTGCGCTGGCGATACTCCACGATGCTGAGTTCCGCCGATTCGGTGGCCGAGACCGCGTAGCCCTTGGCCTGGGCCTCTTTCGCATACTCCTCGTCGATCAGCGGCAGCACCTTCTCGTTGTGCTCGCAGTCGCCGCAGTCCCACTTGAGCGTCAGCTTCGGGACGACCTTGCCGGTCGCCGGCGCCACGGGTGCAGAAGCCGCCGTGTCCACGCTCGATGCGGCAGCCGCGGGAGTCGCAGGCACCGCGGGCTCGGTCTGGGCGATGGCCAGGAGATGCAGATGACCGATCAACACTGCGCTGCAGACGGTCGAGAGGCGAAACGTCATGGGGATCCAGAGTTGTTTGACGGGCGAAGTATGCCCAAGGCTCGCCAGAGAATCCTCGTCCACTTCACGGCGTTGGCAATCAAGGCCACCCAGAACATCAGCGAGTGCATGGCCAGGACCGCGAACCCGACCGGCCCATCCTCCTGGCTGACGGTCCAGCTGGTCAGCACCATCAGGCCCACGAGGTAGCCGAGAACCGCAGCCACGTACAGCCAACCCGGCCGGATCAGCGCCGTCAGGATGGCGAGCGCGAACAGGCCCAGGAAGTAAGCCGCCCCCAGCAGCAGGTCCATTCAAGACCCACCCACCGGGCGCCGTGAGAGGACGTACATGCCAGGTTCCCGAGGTGGATCAGGTAGTGGGTGCGGCCGCGTCCGGCACCCCTTGCCTGGGCTTGCAGTCCCGCCGCTTCTGCAGCCAGTAGACGACGTTGCCCGCAACGACGATGCTGCCCGACACCACGGTCGACGCCGCCAGAATCGCGGCTTGGCCCACCAGCAGGGCCACGCAGTCGTTCTTGATGCAGTTCGTGTCGTGATCGGCGTCCTTCAGGTCCAGCACCATCTTCTTGGCGATGATCTGGCACTCGTCGTCGTACTGGCGGATGGTCTTCGGGTAGGCGCAGCCCACGAGGGTGGCGATGGACAGCAGCAACAGCGGAAGCTTCAGGCGCATGGATTCTTCTTGATCGAGCGGGAATGCCGGCCTGCATTCTGCGTCAGCCCGCGCGTCATCCACCCCGTGGTTCAGCGTTGCACCAGCTCCCTTTGCACACGGAATTTCCAAAGGAAAACCAATGCCCCGACAGGAATGCAAAAGGTGATCACCCACGGCCCCAACCAGCCATTGCGCAAGAAAGCGGCGCTGAGAAGATTGAAGTTCAACGGGTTGACAGCGACTGTGCCATTCGACCAGTTGATCGAGAACGCGCAAATGCCAACCAGGGTGAAGATCGCCCACAGCCATTTGCGCTTGATGCCTGGTGTGCGAATGCAGCGGACAAAGGCAAAGACACTGATGCCGAACGCGGACACGGTCAACAGCAGAAACACGGCGTGAAGAACGCTCTTGCCTTTGAACGTGAACGCGTGCAGTTCGGCCAACGGCGCTGGCAAAGGTTCAACGTTGAACGACAGGATCCGGAAACTGCCCGGTTCGCCCGACAGCGTGGCCGAGGCGAGCAGCCATCGCGATTCGGGGAAGGTGTACTCGATGGCGACGTTCGCCGTCCGTGAACTGGCATCGCTCTTCGCCGTGTGGAAGATCTTGGCGAAATTCCAGGCGACAGGCTCGAGCTTGACCGGCGTCCCTGCCGGAACCGCCCCGGCGAGGCGCTCCAGCACCTGTCGAGCATCCGGTTGGTTCACCCGCTCGTCCATCTGCGACTCGATGAATGCGTAGTCGTGCGCAACGAGTCGGTTCACAGTCGCCTTGAGGTACTGGCCCTCCGGCGTCTTGTCGAACTCCTCCGACGACAGCGGAACACCGCATGCCTGCAGCAGCAAGGCGAATACAAGAAACCAAGGACGGATGCGCATCGGCACTCATTCTGCCGCAGCGTGGTCGCGCGTTGCCGAATCCTTCCTGTCCAAGCGATCCATGAACGCCCGATGGATGTGGAGGCCGGGCGACAGGTCGAGCACCGAGAAGTTCACCCGCGCGAAGCGGCGCACCCATCCTTCATCGAACAAGAGGCTGGCGAACACCTGCGCCACCATCGCCGGATCGTTGTGGAAGACGCCGCAGCCCCAGGCCCCGAGCACAAGGTGGGAGTGGCCGCTGGCCGCTGCAAGTGCCAGCACGTACTCGGCCCGGCGCCGCATCGTGGCGGGGATCAGCGGCAGCTCATGCGGGTACGCGCGCTGGATCACGCCGGCGTTCGGCGCCGGGCTGGTGATGAAGCTCACGAGGGCGGGCCGCTCGGCCAGCGCACCGTCGTCGTCGCGGAAGACCGGGCAGGCAGGCGACAGGATCATCGTGTCGGTGTACAGCGCCGACACCAGCGCCCGGTGCCGCTCGTAGTAGGGCCAGGCGCGCATCAGCGACGGATGCAGGCCCGAGCTGCGGGCCAGCGATTCTTCTTGCGATTGGGCGCCGTCGATGAAGCCGCCACCGGGCTTCATCGCGGATGCGAAGTTGAGCGCCAGCACCGGCCCATCGCTCACCTTGCCCAGCCTCGCAATGCCTTCGAGCGTGGTTTCGTTGCGCACCTCGACCAGCGCTGCCTGCGCGGACAGCGGCTTGGCCTTCACCTCGGCCAGCAAGGCCTGCAACTCGGGGCCCTCCCACAGGCGCGTGGCGTTGCAGCAGCGCTCGCTGGCCTCGGCCACGGACACCCGGGTGCCGTCCGGCAGCGCGTAGCCGCCCGCTTCGAGGATCGCCAAGGTCTCGGCCGCGATGGCGGCGCGTGTTGTTCTGCCCATCCCTGTTTCTCCCTGGATCGATGAAAGCCTTCAGCCGCGAGGGCTGAAGGTGCGCGGGAACACCACCGGCGCACCGCGTTCTCGCAGGCGATACCCCATGGCCGCGCGCTGCATGTCGCCGGCCACGCTGCCTGTCTCGTCCAGGAAGCCGGCCGACAGCATGCGGGTGCGGAAGCCGCTCTTGTCGACCGCGCGGCCCAGCACGATCTCGTAGGTCTTCTGCAGTTGCGGCAGCGTGAACGGCTCGGCGAGCAGGAAGGCCGGCAGTGACGTGTATTCCACCTTGCTGCGCAGCCGCTCGACGGCGGTGCGCAGGATCCCGGTGTGGTCGAAAGCCAGCGCGTCGCGGCTGCCCAGCACCTCGTCCACCGCGAACCAGCCGACCTCGGCCGCATTGGCGCCCTTGGCAAGCCGCAGCCCTTCGCCCGGGATCAGCGCGAAGTAGACGTGGGTGGCCGACCAGCCGCGCGGGTCGCGCTTCGCCCCCCCCCAGCTGCCGAGTTGCTCCAGGTACGGGCTGATGACGGCGGTCTTGTCGAGCAGCTTGCGCCGCGCACAGGCCTCGAGGTCCTTGTCGCGATCGACGTCGACGAAGCCGCCGGGCAGCGCCCACGCGCCGGGGAAAGGTTCCTCGCTGTCGTGCGGCCGCTGCACCAGCAACACGCGCAGGGCATCGCCCAACACCGTGAAGATGACGACGTCGACCGTGGTGAAAGGCAGACGGAACGAAGGCGGCTTCGGCTTGGCTATCGATGGGGACATTGCGTTTCGCGCTTCTGAGTTGTATTGTGCAACCTTGAATGGTTGTACTGTACAACCAAACTCAGAACAACAACATGCTCAAGAACGACAACAAATCACAGCGGGACGCGGTCGTCGCGTTTCGCTCCACCGAACCGAAGGCTCCGATCCCGGTCGCCCCATGCCTTGTGCAGCAGCAAGGCTGGCCGGCCGAGGGCGAGCACATCCTGATGTATCGCTGCGGGTGGGGGACGAAGCCCGGCCAGGAGATGGTGCTGGCCCTGCGGCTGCGGCGCGAGTTCTTCGACAGCGTGTTGCGGCAGGCCGTGCCGTCGTCGTTCGCGGCTTCGTCCTTCGCGTCGCGGCAAGCATGGGCCGACGCGGTCGCGGCGTCGGACGTGCGCCTGCAGTGGGACCCGGACCACGCGCCCAGCGGCGCACGGCTGCCGCGCCGCGCGCTGCAACTGGGCTTGCGCGGCCGGACGCTCAGGGCGATGACGGAAGAGGGCCTGCTGGAGGTGATCGACATGACCGCATTCGTCGGCGCGATGCGCCCCTTCGCGACCGACGACTCGACACAGCTGATGTGTCCGGCCGAAACGGTCTACCCCTTCAATCCCTGCGTCACGGAGAAGCGGCCATGAGCGTCTTCGCGGACGTGAGAGACCGATCCACCTTGGCCAAGCGAATGGCCCAGAAGGCCAGGCCCAAGTTTCTGTTCTTCTGGGGCCATCAACCGTCGGCGGATGCAAGCGTGACGAAAAGCTGCTTCAGCCAGTGGTACGCAGCGAGCTTCTCGGTGGACGGGATGCTCTACAGAACGGCAGAGCATTTCATGATGGCCGAGAAGGCGCGCCTCTTCGGCGATCAGGCCATCCATGAGCGGGTGTTGTCGGCCAGCACGCCAGCGCAGGCGAAACGGCTGGGGCGCATGGTCGAGGGATTCAAGGACGAAACCTGGTTGCGGGAGCGATTCGAGATCGTCGTGCGCGCCAACTGCGAGAAGTTTTCGCAGAACAAGGCGCTGGGCCAGTTCCTGCTCGACACCGGCGACCGGGTCCTGGTCGAGGCCAGCCCCGTCGATGCCATCTGGGGCATCGGCCTGGCCGCGGACCATCCCGATGCCGATCGCCCCCATCGGTGGCCCGGATTGAACCTGCTGGGCTTCGCGCTGATGGAAGTGCGGCAGACTCTCGCGAAGACATGAAATACCTGACCTTCGACCTCAGCGACAGCACCGACGGCATCACGACACTGGAGGCCTCGGCCTCCACCAACGCCGCGCAGCATGCCGCGGTGCTGGCCGAGGCGCAGCAGGTGCTCGACTGGGCCTGGCGCCGCTTCCCCCACTCGCATGGGCCGGTGGATGAAGGCCTGGACTGGGACCACGACCTGCAGGTGAGCATCGAGGATGGCGACTGGCATGCCGTCACGCTGACGCTGACCGCCTCGCAGCACTTCGTCGACGCGTTCTTCGCGGCCTTCGGCGAGCCTCAGGACTGAACGGTCGCAACGACGTCCCGGCGCCACCTGCGCAGCAGGCTGTCCATGTGCGCCCGCGCGCTTTGCGCATCGCCGGCACGCATCTGCGCGTGGCTGCGCTGCGCCACCTCCGGTGCGATCGGCTTGATCGGCCGGCCGGTGCCCATGGCCTTCAGCTGCACCTCGGCCGCGCGCTCCAGGTAGTAGAGGTCGTCCCAGGCCTCGGCGATGCTCGGGCCCGTCACCATCACGCCGTGGTTCTTCAGGAACAGCACGTCGGCCTGTCCCAGCGCCGCGGCGATGCGGTCGCCCTCGTCCACGTCGAGTGCCAGGCCGTTGTAGTCCTCGTCGACCGCGGTGCGGCCGTAGAACTTCAAGGCCGTCTGGCCGGCCCACAGCAGCGGCGGGCCTTCCAGCATGCCCAGCGCGGTGGCGTTCGGCATGTGGGTGTGGAAGGCGGCACGCAGCGACGGCCGTGCCCGGTGCAGCCGTGCATGGATGAAGAAGGCCGTCGCCTCCGGTTGGCCTTCGCCCGCGACCACGTGACCGTCGAAATCGCAGACCAGCAGCCGCGCAGCCGTGATCTCGCTGAACGCGAAGCCGTAGGGGTTGACCAGGAACAGGTCGTCGCGCCCCGGCAGCATCGCAGAGAAGTGGTTGCAGATCCCCTCCTCGAAGCCCTGCTGCGCAGCGGCACGGAAGCAGGCCGCCAGTTCGATCCGCGCCTGCATCACCGCATCGCTGTCCAGCGAAAGACCGCCCCGCTCGGGCCGCACCGCCGACACCAGCGGTTCCAGGGTATGCGCCATCTCAGCCTCCTTGCTGCAACCAGCCCAGTGTCGCGAAAAGCGCCACCACCTGCTGCAGGTCGGGC
The DNA here is from genome assembly GCF_056404395.1 of Rhizobacter sp. P2_D12. NCBI lineage: Bacteria > Pseudomonadati > Pseudomonadota > Betaproteobacteria > Burkholderiales > Sphaerotilaceae > Rhizobacter > Rhizobacter sp. P2_D12. Next base: position 43,051 of record NZ_JBFUEB010000013.1, read on the forward strand.
ACCGTCGCATCGGGCACGTAGCCGGGCAGCAGGCGGCGCCCGGTGCCCCGGTCGACCCACACGCAGCGAAAGCCGACGTCGCGCGCCGCCGCGTGGTCGAGGTGCGGGCTGGCGCAGATGTGGACCACCTCGTCCGGCCGCACGCCCAGCTGCGCGTGGGCATGGTCGAACAGCCGGCGATCCGGCTTGTAGGCGCCGGCCTGCTGGGCGGTGATCACGCGGTCGATCAAGCCGCCGAGCTGCGCCACGTTGCCGGCAATGATGTCGTCGTCGGTGTTGGAGACGATGGCCAGCCGGTGGCCCGCAGCCTTCAGCGCACGCAGCGCCTCGACCACCTCGGGGAACGGCGGCATCGCGCCGATGCGGCCCGTCAGCAGCTCGACATCGCCCGGCGCCGAGGGCAGGCCCAGTTCGATCAGCGCGAGCCGCAGGCCTTCGCCGGCCACCGTGCGGAAGCTGCGGTGCGGCGGCGTCTGCTCCAGCGCGTGTTCATGGCGGTCGTACACCTCGATCAGGCGCTCGGGCGTCGTGCCGGCCGCGCCCTTGGCGGCCAGCAGTTGGCGCACCGCCGCCTGCAGCCCCTCATCCCATTGGATCAAGGTGCCGTAGCAATCGAAGGTCAGCCAGCGCGGGCGGGGGGTGTGTTGCGGCGTCATGGGCGAAGCATGCTCAAACCCTGGATCATTTGAAAATTAAATCTTCAGATCGAAGATAGTTGCCAACAGAATATGCCAATGCTCGATCTCGAACTCCTCAAAACCCTGGTTTGCGTCGTCGAGGAAGGCAGCTTCACGCGCGGTGCCGAGCGGGTGCACCGCACGCAGTCGACGGTGAGCCAGCAGATCCTCAAGCTCGAAGAGCGCGTCGGCCGCCCGCTGCTGCAGCGCGACCGCAGCGGCAAGCAGGCCCAGCCGACCGCGCACGGCGAGTTGCTGACCCACTACGCGCGTCGCCTGCTGGCGATGGCGCAAGAGGCCGAAGAGGCGATGGCCGGCACGGCCGCACAACCCGCGCTGCGCCTGGGCGTTCCGGAGGATTTCGACGCAGGGCGCATGGCGGCGATGCTGGCCGGCTTCAATCGCCAGCGGCCCGATCTGCGGCTCGAGACCGTCAGCGGCATGAGCAGCGAGCTGCAGCGCCGGCTGGCCGGCGGCGAGATCGACATCGCGCTGCTGAAGCGCGAGCCCGGCAGCGGCGATTGCATTGCGGCCTGGCCCGAGACGCTGGTGTGGGCCGCCGGTGCGGGCTTCGAGCCCGAAGACGGGCCGCTGCCGCTGGTGCTGTTTCCGCCCGGCTGCATCTACCGGCTGCGGGCGGTGCGCCTGCTCGACAGCCGGCCGGCCCTGGCGCCAGGCCTTCGGCAGCCACAGCCTGACGGGCATCCAGGCGGCGGTGTCGGCCGGGTTGGGCATCAGCGTGCTGCCCACCACGGCCTTGCTGCCGGATCACCGCGTGCTCGATGCTGCCGCCGGCCTGCCGGCGCTGCCGCACAGCGAGCTGGCGCTGACCGCCCACGCGGTCTCGATGACCGGCCCGCTGCGGCAGTTGGCCGACCACCTGGTGGCCGAGCTCGGCTAGGGCCTAACGCACCGCCAGCGCGTACCTCAGCTCGGTCTTCGGCAGGTTGTAGACGCCGAAGTCGCAGCTGTAGATCGTCCAGGCTTCGCCGGTGTCGCCCGCCGTCGTCGTCGAACTCCAGTAGTAGTCCGAGACCACGAAGTTCTCGAAGACCGCCGGGCCGGTGACGGCGTTGCTGGCCTGGTACTGGCCGTTCAGGTACGCGGCCTGCGCGAAGGTCGGCGCGCGGTCCGACAGGCTCAACATCTCGTTGCGGTTGGGCAGGCGCCACTGGCCGGCGCTGGAGCCATCGCTCAATCCGCATTGGCCGCTCGCCAGGCCGTTGACCGCGGCCAGCGCGCCCACCCATCCCTGCTGGATGCAATCGGCCTTCTTCAGCCAGGTCAGGCCCGTCACGGTGTCGGCCAGCGTGCCGTCGCCGTTGTCGATGAAGCGCGGCGAGGTCAGCGCGGCACCGATCTGCAGGCTGGCGTCGTCGCCAACACCGAAGGATCCGCCGCCGATGCCGGCATACACGCCGGTGGCCAGCAGTTGCACGGCACCGGCCGGGCCCGAGCGCACCGCCCACAGGGCATTCGCCGACGTCGCCTTGACGTTGCTGAAACCGCCATCGGCCGCGTTGGCACCGTTGATCCAGCGTCCGTCGGTGAAGCGGATCGCCATCGCGTTGGTCGACAGCGCCATGTAGGTGGTCGAGGTCCAGTACGCGTGGCTGGTGTCGATGCCGGTGAAGGGGCTGCCAGCGGACACCGCCGGGTTGACTTGCGAGACGTCCACCAGGCTTTCCAGTTCGTTCGCGTTCGGCATGCGCCATTGCCCGGCGGTGGAGCCGTCGTTCAGGCCGCAGGCACCGCTGGCCAGTTGCGCGGCGGACGCCAATGCCGACGGCCAGTCCGTCGCGGCAAAGCAGCCGGCGTTCTTCAGCCAGGTCAATCCGGTGAGCTGGTCGCRCACGCTGCCGTCGGCGTTGTCGATGAACCGGGTGCCGGGCCACGCCACGCCTTGGCCGGCAGCGACGTCGTCGCCGGCGGCAAAGCTCGTCAGCTGCCCGGTTCGCGGCAGGCTGGCCATGCGGTCGCCGGCGCGCGAGGCGATGAAGTCGGCACTGGCCACGTCGTGCGTGGGCAAGGTCGTGAAGCGGATCACGGTGCGGTACAGGCCGTTGAAGTCCATCTTCGTGACCGCGCCCGCCGGGTCGCTGATGGCGGGATAGAACGCGAACCCGGCCTTCTCGGCGTAGACCGCGTAGTCGGCATTGACGCCGGCGCTCAAGCCCGCGACCGCGTAGCGGCCGTTCGCATCGGTGGTGACGGTCCGGATCGTGTGGTCGTTGTGGTGGAACACGGTGACCACGATGCCCTGGACCGGGGTGCCGTTCTTGTCGGCGAYGATGCCGCTCACGGTGCTCGTGGCGGGGGCATTGCCCAGCGAGTTGCCGCCGGTCGGGGGGGTGTTGCTGCCACCTCCCCCACCCCCTCCACTGCCGCCGCATGCGGCGAGCGCGACGAGTGCCGCGACGATCAAAGACTGCTTGATCCGATCCATGTGCCGCGGCCCTTTGCTGATGGCGCCCGAGTCCGGGAACGGACCGGGGCAACGGGCTTATCGGCCTGTCAGCGGCGCGGCTTGATCGAACGACTGCACGCCCGGCGGCAAAGCGTGACGGGTATCACTTCCGGACCCGCGCGCTCATGGCGATCGAGGGACGACCTCGAGGATCTCGCTGAACCCTTCGTCGAGCGACGGCGGCTCCAGGCTCTGGTAGACATGCATCAGCGTCTCGTCCCGGATGCGAGCCAGGCCGCTGCGGGTTGCGTTGCGGTCCTGGGCCACCGCGAGCGGCGTGTTCACCCACACTGCCACCGCTCGGCAACCCACTTCAGACGCGATGGCCAGCGCACGCTGGCGGTGGCGGCGCGAGGGCAAGGGTCCATCGAAAAAGACAGCCCGATCACCCAGGCGCGGCGCATTGCCGGCGACCCAGGTGCTCTTGCCGCCGCCCTGCAAGCCGAACACGACATAGAGCGTTGCCGATTCACCCAGCGCATGCAGCGCCGCGCCCAGCCGCGCGTAAGCCTGCTCCCACGCCGCCATGCCCTCTTCCCGGGAGATGGATTGCTCTCGGTCCAGGTCGAGGAAGTGATCGGGGTTGATGTGATTCGGCAGCGGCATGGTTCACTTCAGCGGCAACATGGATTCGCGGGCAGGCACGCAGCGTCGCACAGGGGCGGCATTTGACCCCATCTGCTCACGCCTGGCCAGCAGCGCGCACGGCGCAGGCGTACTGCAGCAGCACGTTGTGCGAGTCCTCCCAGCGCCGCTCGCCGACCAGCCGCAATGACGCCGGTGCGCTCTGCGGACTGAACGCCGGCACCCCACCTCCGAGCACCACGTTGCCCACCATCAGGTGCAGCTCGTCGACCAGGCCCAACGCCAGCAGCCCGTTCCACATCGTCCGGCTGCCGAAGACCAGGATGTCCGGGCCGTCGACGGCTTTCAGCCGGGCGATGGCCTCGCGCACGGCGGCGCGGCGCAGCACGCGCGCATCCCCCCACGGCGATCCCGGCTCGAGGGCCAGCGAGTCGCTGACCACCAGCTTGTCGATCGCGCGGTTCAGCCGCGCGGTCTCCTGCACCACCGGCTCGGCGGCCGGGTTGTCTTCCATCCCCGGCCAGAAGCCGCGGAACATCTCGAAGGTCGTGCGGCCCAGCAGCAAGGTGCCGGCCGAACGCAGCCGCTGCGCGTTGTACGCGTTGAACGCGCCATCCATCGGCAGCGCCATCGGGTTGCCGCCCGGCCCCGCACAAAAGCCGTCCAGGGAAATGATGTTGCTGACGATCAGCTTGGCCATGGTCCACCTCGTGTTGTCGAACCGGGCACCGAGACATTCGAGGCCCGTCCGGCATGTAGAGACGGGGTGGACCGCGAACTCATCGGTCCGCGGCATTTTTTTTACGCAGGCAGTTCCGGCACGAGCCCGAAGAGGTCGAACACGGCCCGGTCCAGGAACGCGGAGATCGCCGCGATCCGCCCGTCGCGCACGCTCAGCAGGTTGACCGCGCCCAGGCGGTAGCGGTCATCGCCCGGTGCCTGCATGTAGCACGCGAACCCGGCCTGCCCGTTGGCCCGGATCGGCCGCAGCCGCCACGGCGCCTGGAACACCCGCTCGGCAAAGAACCGGGCCACGTTGTCGCGCCCGTCGAACCACGCCGGCAACGGCGGCATCGTGAAGCGGGCATCCTCGGCCAGCAGGCTGACCAACGCGCCGATGTCGCGGCTTTCCCAGGCCGCCACGAAGGCGTGCAACAGCTCCTGCATGCCCTCGTGGGCCGGCGCAGCCGGCTCACCGGCGGCCGGCGCCCGTTCGCGCATCGTCTTCTGCGCGCGCTGCAGGGCGCTGTTGACCGACGCCACCGTCGTGTCGACGATCTCGGCCACCTCGGCGGCCGAGAACTCCAGCACCTCGCGCAGGATCAGCACCGCACGCTGCGTGCCGGGCAGGTGCTGCAGCGCCGCGATGAACGCCAGCGCCACCGTCTCGCGCCGCTGCAGCCCGGCCGCCGGGTCGCCGCCGCCGGCGTCGTGCGCCACGTCCTCGTCCGGCCACGGCTCCAGCCACACCGGCTCGAGCACCGGCTGGCCCAGCTCGGCCGTCTGCTCGAAGGCCGGCCCGTGATCGGGCGACAGCATGCGCTTCGGCCGTTGCGCGATGAAGCGCAGGCAGGCATGGGTGGTCACCTGGTACAGCCAGGTGCGCAGCGAGCTGCGGCCTTCGAACGCGGCCAGCCCGCGCCAGGCGGCCAGCAGCGACTCCTGCAAGGCGTCGTCGGCATCGTGCGGCGACCCCAGCATCCGGTAGCAGTGGGCGCGCAACTCGCGCCGGTGCCGCGCGGCCAGCCGGTCGAAGGCGGCAGGATCCCCGGCGCGGGCACGCGCCAGCAGGTCAGCCTCGTCCGGGTGGCGCATCGGGCCGGCTCAGCCCTGCAGCCCCGCGTAGACGTTCTGCACGTCGTCGCCCGCATCGAGCGCAGCCAGGAAGGCTTCCACCTCCTCCAGCTGCTCGCTGCCGAGGCTGGCCGGATCGATGGGATTCTTCGCCTTGTAGCCGAGCTTTGCCGACAGCACGTTGAAGCCCTGCGCCTGCAGCGCACGGCTCACCAGGTCGAGATCGGCCGGGTCGGTGAGGAACAGCGTGGCGCCTTCGTCGGCCGCTTCGAAATCCTGCGCACCCGCCTCGATCGCCGCCAGTTCGGGATCGGCTCCGGCCACCGCCGGCTCGGCCTCGATCATGCCGAGGTGATCGAAGTCCCAGGACACCGAACCCGACGTGCCCAGCTGCCCCTTGCGGAACAGCACGCGCATCTCGGACGCGGCGCGGTTCACGTTGTCGGTCAGGCATTCCACCATCACCGGCACGCGGTGCGGCGCGAAGCCCTCGTAGATGGCGTGCTCGAAGTGCACCGCCTCGCCGGTGAGGCCGGCCCCCTTCTTGATGGCACGGTCCAGCGTGTCCTTGGGCATCGACACCTTGCGCGCCTGTTCCACCACCAGCCGCAGCCGCGAGTTCGCGGCCGGGTCGGCACCGCCACGGGCGGCGATCATGATGTCCTTGGCCAGCTTGCCGAACAAGCGTCCCTTGGCGTTGGCGGCCAGGTCCTTGTGCTTTGCCTTCCACTGCGCGCCCATGGCCGCTTCCCTTCGTCGTCGAGTCCCGGGCCGACGGGCCCGGGGTCGCCGATTCTAGGCGGCGGCTTCTGCGGCGGGGACCAGCTCTTCCAGCGCCAGCACGTTCTCGACGTGCAGCAGGATCACGAACCTGCCCTTGACCTTGCCCATGCCCTGGATGAAGTCGCCGCGGATGCGCGCGCCGAAGGCCGGGGCCGGCTCGATCTCGGCCGGGTCGATGTCCAGCACCTCGTTGACCGCGTCCACCTTGACGCCGATCACCTGGCGCTCGCCGCCGGCCGAGGCCTCGACGATCACGATGCAGCTGCGCTTGGTGATCTCGCTGGTGGGCCGGCCGAAGCGGGCCTGCAGGTCGACCACCGGCACCACCGCGCCGCGCAGGTTGATCACGCCGCGCACGCAGGCCGGCATCATCGGCACCTCGGTGAGGTTGTGGTATTCGATGATCTCCTTGATGGCGAGGATGCCGATCGCATACACCTCGCCGCCCAGCATGAAGGTCAGGTACTGCGCCGGCTCGGCGCTCACCACGGGGACGGCCGCGCGGGCCGGAACCAATGCATTCATCGCCAGGCCTCCTTCAGAAGCGCGCGAACTGCGATTCGTCGGGCAGGTCGGCACCGGCAAACGCCATGCCGCCGGCCAGCTGGAAGCCGTTCATGCCGCCGCGCCGCGGCGCGGCCGCCCCCTTCCTCGCCGCCGCCGGCTTGGCGGGCGCCGGGCTGCGCGCGACCGCAACGGCTGCGGCAGCGGTGCCCGAGAGCTTGAAGAACGACATGGTCTGCTGCAGCTGCTCGGCCTGGCTGCTCATCTCCTCGGCCGTGGCCGCAAGCTCTTCGGAGCTGGATGCGTTCTGCTGCGTGGTCTGGCTCAGCTGCGTCACCGCGGCATTGATCTGCCCGACGCCCGACGACTGCTCTTCCGACGCCGCCGTGATCTCCTGCACCAAGTCCGAGGTCTTCTTGATGTTGGGCACGATCTGGTCCAGCAGCTTGCCGGCGCGCTCGGCCAGCTCGACGCTGCTGCTCGCCACCGTGCCGATCTCCTGCGCCGCCACCTGGCTGCGCTCGGCCAGCTTGCGCACCTCGGCCGCCACCACCGCGAAGCCCTTGCCGTGCTCGCCGGCACGCGCCGCTTCAATGGCGGCATTCAGCGCCAGCAGGTTGGTCTGGTACGCGATGTCGTCGATGATCCCGATCTTCTGCGCGATCTGCTTCATCGCCGCCACCGTCGCCTTCACCGCCTCGCCGCCTTCGGCCGCTTCGCTCGACGCCTTGGTCGCGATGCCGTCGGTCACCTTCGCGTTCTCGGTGTTCTGCGAGATCGACGCCGTCATCTGCTCGATCGACGCGCTGGTCTCCTCGACACCGGCCGCCTGCTCGCTCGACGCCTGCGACAGCGACTGCGCCGTCGCGCTGACTTCCTCGGACGCACCGGCCAGCGCCTCGGCACCGCTGTTCACCTCGGTCACCACCTCGGACAGCCTGGCCACGGTGTCGTTGACGTAGGTCTTCATCTCGCCGAACGAGCCCTGGTAGGGCTTGACGATGGTCTGCGTCAGGTCGCCCTGCGCGATCGCGCCCATCACGCGCACCACGTCGCCGATGCTGTCGCCGGCCGAGCCGACCATCTGGCGCACGGTGAACAGCAGGCTGTCGGTGTCGCCGGGGCGCACCGCCACGTCGACGGTGAAGTCGCCCACCGCCACCTGCTTCATCACGTCGGCCGCGTACGACGGCTCGCCGCCCAGCACCTTCAGCAGGTTGCGCGTGATCAGCAGGCCGATGCAGGCGGCCGCGATCACCGCGACGACGGACAGGCCGATCACCAGCGAACGCGTGGCGGCGAACACCTCGCCGCCGTGCGCGTTGGCGGCATCCATCTGGCCGTCCTGGAACTTCGCGAAGTCTTCCAGCGCGGCCATGTAGGCCTCGTTCGACGGTGCGAACTCGGCCTTCAGGAACTCGACCGCCTTCGGCTTGTCGGTGCGGTTCATCTCGCGCAGGCGCTCGTACTTCGGGGCCAGCGCGGCCTGCTTGTCGGTGATCGCCTTGTACAGCTCGCGGCCCTTGTCGGTGCGCAGCATGCCTTCGAGCTTCTTCATGCGATCGCCGTTCTGCGCCCGCAGTTCCTCGATGCGGGCCCAGGTCTTGTCGGCCTCGGCATCGGAGGCGGACAGCAGCAGGTTGCGCACGAAGCGGCCGTTGTTCAGCGCACCCTTGACGATGTCGTCGCTGAGCGCGGACATCGGATAGACCTGCTCCATGATGACCACCGAGCTCTCGTGCACGGTGCCCAGGCGCAGCACGCTGATGATGGAGATCGTCAGCAGCAACAGCACGACGACGCCGAAACCCAGGGCGAGACGGGTCGCCACTTTCAGATTGCCAAACATTGGAATGCTCCCTTGAGAAGTCAGCAGCTTCTTCGGCCGCCTGCGTGCTGACTTGAAGGGCAATGAAGGACATTCGCAACGATTTGCGTCTCGTCGCGTGTCTGACAGAAAGCGGAGCCGGTCCTCAGGCGAGCGGCAACTCGCGCTCCCAGACGGCGCCGCGCGGCTGCGATTCGCCGAAGCCGAGCCGCTGGTGCAAGCGCATCGATGCGGCGTTGCTGCTCGCGACCAGTGCCGTCATGCGCGGCACGTGCTGCAGCGCGAGGCTGGACAGTGCATGGCGATAGAGGCCGTCAGCCAGCCCGCGCCCGCGCCATGCCGCATCGACGCCGATCGCCTCGACCTGGCCCTCGGCCTGCACGATCAGGAAGGCCACGTAGCGGCCCTGCGCATCCTGCAGCAGGCGGCTCGAGACCCAGTCGGCACCGCGCCATTCGGCGGCGAGGATGTCGGTGCCGACGCACGGCGCGTTGGGCACCTCGCGAAAGCAGTCGGCATACAGCTGCGCGGCACGTTCCCAGTCGATGCGGTCCGGTGGCACGGCGTGCAGGCCGTGCGGCGGGAAAGCGGCCGGCGGCGCATCCTGCGCGCCGGGCTCGCGCGAGAACGTGACCCACTCGAACAGGCGCACGAAGCCGGCATCGGCCAGCGCCTTCGCCTTGCCCGCCTCGCCCTCCCACTTGCTGACGCGCAGGTGCGTGGCGCGCAGCTCGCGCCCGACGCCATCGAGCAGGTCGATCAGGCGGCGGGCCACGCCGGCATCCTGCGCGACGAGCGGCGAGCCGTACAGGCGCCCGTCTTCCTCGATGCCGAGGGCGACCCAGCCGACGCAGCCGACCGGGCGATCGCCCTGCCAGGCGACCGCGGCCTGCGACCCGCCGCCGCGGGCGCCGTCGGTCAGCGCCGCGCGCAGGTCCATCGCGGACCGTCCGCCGGACAGCTCGTCGCTCAGCGCCTGCAGCGCGGGGATGGCCGCCGGGTCCAGCGGCGAGATGCGTGTCACCGGCTCGGGACTCCCGGCCTGCGGCAGGCGTGCGAGGGACTGCGGTGGATCGATGTCATGGCGTGTCTCCGTCGATCGATCGCATCATGGCACGGTAGGAGCCTGCCTACGCCAGTCCCCGCCCTCCTCCGATCGGCCGCCCGCGCGAACCTGCCTAGAGTCCGTCTGTGGCTCGGCAACCGCCCGGCCGACCGAAAGGAGCATCGCCATGTCATTCGCGCTGTACATCGTCGGGCTCGTGCTGCTCGTCGGGGGAATCGCCTGGGGACTGGTCACGGCCGGGCTGGCACCCGTCTACGTCGGGATCACCTGCCTGATCGTGCTGGGCATCGGCATCATGATGGCCGTGTCGCGCACGCGGACGAAGGACCCGTCGGTGTGACGGCTACCGGAAGTAGGCCTCGACCTGGCCCTTCAGCTTGATCAGCAGCGGGTGGCCCTTGCGGTCGACCGACTTGCCGGCGGGCACCTTGACCCAGCCTTCGCTGATGCAGTATTCCTCGACGTCGAAGCGCTCCTTGCCGTTCAGCCGGATGCCGATCTCGCGTTCGAAGATCGCGGCCACGTGATGCGGGCTGCGCGGGTCGATCGACAGCCGGTCGGGCATCGCGGCGGGGGCGGCGGGGGCGGGGTCTGCGGCAGGCGTGGGCTCGGTCATCTCGCTCATGGGAACTCGCTCTTCGGTGGGAAACAATCAGCCGCCATTAGACCAGCAGGCGCGTGCCGCTAGACTGCGGCGGCACATGATCCCGCCCGCCATCGACTCCGACCCCGCGACGCGCCCGCCCGACCCGGCCGAGCAGTTCGGCCGCCCGCTCGGCGGCTGGCGCCTGCGGCTGTTCACGATCATCTTCGAGGCCGACACGCGTGCCGGGCGCCTGTTCGACCTGGCGCTCGTCTGGCTGATCCTGGCCAGCGTGACGGTCGTGATGCTCGACAGCTTCGAGTCGCTGCATGCGCTGTGGGGTGCCGAGTTCGGCGTGCTCGAGTGGGTGTTCACCGCGCTCTTCAGCCTCGAGTACCTGGCCCGCCTGGCCTGCGTGCGCAAGCCGGCGCGCTATGCCACCAGCGCGTTCGGCGTGATCGACCTGCTGGCGGTGCTGCCCACCTGGGCGGCGCTGTTCCTGCCGGGGCTGCACGCGCTGATCGACGTGCGCCTGCTGCGGCTGCTGCGGCTGTTCCGCATCCTGAAGCTTGCCGCCTACATCGACGAGTACCGCGCGCTCGGCCAGGCGCTGATGGCCAGCCGCCGCAAGATCCTCGTCTTCCTGAGCTTCGTGCTGCTGGTCGTGGTGGTGATGGGCACCGTGATGTACGTCGTCGAGGGGCCGGCCAACGGCTTCACCAACATCCCGGTGTCGGTCTACTGGGCGATCTCGACGATGACGACGGTGGGCTTCGGCGACATCACGCCGAAGACCGGGCTCGGCCGCTTCATCGCGTCGTTCATGATGCTGGTCGGCTGGGGCACGCTGGCGGTGCCCACCGGCATCGTCAGCGCCGAGTTCACCGCGCTGCGCTTTCGCGGGCCGCGCGTGCCGACCACCCGCACCTGCCAGGCCTGCCTGTCCGAAGGGCATGAGGCGACGGCGCGGTTCTGCAAGGATTGCGGGGCCGAGCTGCCCCCGCCGGCGCAGTGACGGCCAGGGCCTGTTGACACTACGGGAAGGCTCGCGTGAGATCACCCTTCGGGCCGGTGCCTTCCCGTAGTGTCAACAGGCCCTAGCCGAAGAACACCCGCGCATAGTTGATCGGCGCATGGTCCGCCAGGTCGCGCAGCAGCACCGTGCCGGCGCGCCCGGCATGCTCGCCGAAATAGGCGGTGCGGGCCCGCATGCGGTCCTCGTCGACCCGGGCCGCGTCGGGCCGCTCGACCAGCTCGCCGTCGCGCGTGATGTAGCTGGCGGGCGCCACGTGGGTGTAGGTCTGCAGGCTGGGCGGCAGGTCGGTGACCAGGTCGCAGCAGTTGACCAGCCGGATGTTCACCGCGCTGCGCAGCCCGGAGGCGAATGCCGCGTCGCCGACGCGCGGCGAGCCCAGCGTCACCAGGTGGGCGTCGGCCCACACCGACGCCGCCAGCGTCGCCAGCGCCGCGCCCAGGCTGTGGCCGGTCAGCAGCAGCGCGTTGCGCGGCTTCGCGTCGCCATCCAGCCAGTGGCCGAGGCGCGGCAGCAACGTGCGCGCGGCCGTCGCGAAACCCTGGTGCACGCGGCCGGTGGCCTCGGGCCAGGGCGTCGTCAACGCGTTCAGGTCGTTCGCCAGGTCGGCCACCTCATCGGGCTGGGTGCCGCGGAAGCCCACCAGCACCAGCCCGTCGCGCGGACGCAGTGCACCGAAGGCCTGCGAGCCGCTGGCCGCGTCGGCGAAATGCCGCGGCGCCTCGAAGCCGACCCGCGCCAGCGCCTCGGCCAGCCGCGCGGCCTCGGCCTTCGGGCCCTCGGCGCGCACATAGGCCAGGCGCGAGGCCTCGGTCGCCAGCTGCAGCAGCGTCGGATCCATGCCGGCGCTGAACAAGGTGGGAGCCCGCTCGGGCGAGTACAGGGCGGTGCGGCTGGGGTCGTAGGCGATCACGGAAGGCTCGGGCGGCAGGGATCGCGCATTCTGCGGGGATCCATCGCGGATGCGCTCAGCCGCCCGCGATGCCACCGCAAAACCTGAGTTCTGTACCGGGGCAAGCCCCAGGGCGCGTGACAGCGGCGCCGTTTGCGGCTCAACTGCGCGCCTCAGTTCCATCAACCGACCGCGAGGATCCCATGGCCCACGACAAGCCCCGCCAGACCGCGAACGACTTCGACCCCGAGGTGCTGCGCCTGTTCGACAAGTACGTGCATGGCCAGATCGACCGCCGCGGCTTCCTCGACGGCGCGCGCAAGTACGCGGTGGGCGGCCTCACCGCGGTCGGCCTGCTCGAGGCCCTGAGCCCGAAGTTCGCCGCCGCCGAGCAGGTGCCCAGGACCGACCCGCGCCTCATCGCGGAGACRGTCGAGATCGCCTCGCCGCTCGGCTACGGCAAGGTGCGCGGGTACCTGGTCAAGCCGGCGCGTGCCGCCGGCAAGCTGCCGCTGGTGCTGGTGGTGCACGAGAACCGCGGCCTGAACCCTCACATCGAGGACATCGCGCGCCGCCTCGCGCTCGACGACTTCATCGCGTTCGCGCCCGACGCGCTGTTCCCGCTCGGCGGCTACCCCGGCGACGAGGACAAGGCGCGCGAGCTGTTCGGCAAGCTCGACCAGGCCAAGACGACCGAAGACTTCATCGCCGCGGCCAACTACCTGCGCGCCCACCCCGGCGGCAACGGCAAGCTGGGCGCCGTCGGCTTCTGCTACGGCGGCGGCGTGGTCAACATGCTGGCCACGCGCGTGCCCGAGCTGGCCGCCGCGGTGCCCTTCTACGGCAATGCGCCGGCGCTCGACAAGGTGCCGGCCATCAAGGCGCCGCTGCTGCTGTTCTTCGCCGACAGCGACGAGCGCATCAACGGCGCCTGGCCGGCCTACGAGGCGGCGCTGAAGGCGGCCAAGGTCAGGTTCGACGCCTACAAGTACCCCGGCACGCAGCACGGCTTCAACAACGACACCACGCCGCGCTACGACGAGGCGGCGGCGAAGCAGGCCTGGACGCGCACCGTCGCGTTCTTCAACAGCAACCTGCGCACTGCGGGATGATCCGCGGGGGGTGCGGGCGGCGGCGTGGCTACACTGCGCAGCTTCGTCCCGCCTTGCAGCCCACACCGTGTCGGATCGTCTCGCCGTCCTGCCCCAGTACCTCCTCCCCAAGCAAGCGCTGACGGCGCTGGCCGGCCGCGTCGCGTCCGCCCGCGCGGGCACGACCACCACGCGGCTGATCCGCTGGTTCGTGCGGCGCTACGGCGTCGACATGGACGAGGCCGCCAACCCCGACATCGCCAGCTACCCGAGCTTCAACGAGTTCTTCACGCGCGCGCTGAAGCCGGGTGCGCGCCCGCTGGCGCAGGCCGACCTGGTCTGCCCGGTGGATGGCGCGATCAGCCAGTTCGGCCGCATCGAGCAGGACCAGATCTTCCAGGCCAAGGGCCACCGCTACAGCACGACGGCGATGGTGGGCGGCGACGCGGCCTTGGCGAAACGGTTCGAGCACGGGCATTTCGCGACGCTGTACCTGAGCCCGCGCGACTACCACCGCATCCACATGCCCTGCGACGGCCGGCTGCTGCGCATGATCCACGTGCCCGGGGCGCTGTTCTCGGTCAACCCGGTGACGGCGCGCGGCGTGCCGGGGCTGTTCGCGCGCAACGAGCGCGTGGTGTGCGTGTTCGACGGGCCGCACGGGCCCTTCGTGCTGGTGCTGGTGGGGGCCACCATCGTCGGCAGCATGGCAACGGTGTGGCACGGCGTGGTCAACCCGCCGCGGCCGGGGCAGTTGCGCGAGTGGCGCTACGACGACGCGCCGGTGGTGCTGAAACAGGGCGACGAGATGGGGCGCTTCCTGCTCGGCTCGACGGTGGTGATGCTGTTCCCGGCCGGGCCGCTGCAGTTCAACCCGGCGTGGCAACCGGCGCGGGCGATCCGGCTCGGCGAGGCGATGGCGACCCGCGGCGCCCTGGACTGAGGCACGCGTTCCCGGATGCCAATCCGGGATTTCAATCACTGGACAGCTTGCCCGTTCGGATCGGCACGCTGCCCGCCACCTTGAACAGCGCCCGCCCCGCCACCGCATAGCGCACCCGGTCGCGCGCGAAGAACAGCCCGTCGGTGCGGGTGTGCAGCGCGTGCACCTCGCCGCTGATCGGGTCGATCACGTCGGCGATCAGGTCGCCCGCCTTCACCTTCTCGCCCGGCTCGCGGTGGTACGCCACCACGCCCGCCGCCGGCGCCGACACCACCTCGGTGCCGTTCAGCGGCGTGGCCGGCTGCAGCAGCGGCGGCAGCGCCGGCACCGGCGCATCGACCAGCCCGCGCAGCGCCAGGAAATCGAGCAGCGCCGCCGCATCGGCTGCCGCCTGCGGGTGCGTCACGCTGGTCTCGCCGCGCAGCTCGACGGTGACCGACAGGCAGCCCAGCGGGATCGGGTGCCGGCCGCGGAAATGGTCGGCCAGCTGCCACCAGGTCTGCGAACAGGCCTCGTCGAACGGGTTGTCGCCCGACTCCAGCGCCAGCAGCGAGGCCTGCGCGCCCAGCAGGCGCGCCAGCGGCTCGACCTCGGGCCACAGCGGCGTGCCGGTGTACAGGTGGGCCACCGCCTCGCTGTCGCAATGCAGGTCGAGCACCACGTCGGCATCGCAGGCCAGCGCCAGCAGCGTCTTGCGCTGGCTCATCAGCTCGTGGTCCTCGGGCAGCGCCTGCGCGATGCCGTGCAGCGCTTCGCGCACCAGCCGCGCATTGGCCTGCGCGTCGTCGCCCAGCCGCGGCTCGACGCGCGCGCGCACCGGCTCGAACAGGGCCGGGTAGTGGCGGTTGAAGTTCTCGCCGCTGGCCAGCTCGAAGCGGCCGATCGGCATGCGCAGCAGCGCCTGCCCGAGGCCCATCGGGTTGGCCACCGGCACGACGACGATCTCGGCCCGCAGCCGCCCTTCGTTCTCGAGCTGCGCCAGCCGCAGCCGCAGGTGGTGCGCGACCAGCATGCCGGGCAGCTCGTCGGCATGCAGCGAGGCCTGCACGTAGACCTTGTGGCCGCTGTCGGCCGGCCCGTAGTGGAAGCTGATGATCTCGCGCCGGGTCAGCAGCGACGAGCCGTGCAGGGGATGGTGTCGGGTTTGCATGGAAGGCAGTGTCAGCGGATGGGCGCCAGGTGGCGCAGCCAACGGGTTTCGGCGCGGCGGAACAGCGCCACCAGCACGCCGGTGATGGCCAGGTAGAACAAGGCCGCGGTGATGAAGGCCGGGAACGGCAGGAAGAAGCGCGAGTTGACGTCGCGTGCGACGCCGGTCAGGTCGAGCAGCGTGACGATGCTGGCCAGCGAGGTGGCATGCAGCATCAGCACCGCCTCGTTGCCGCAGGCCGGCAGCGCGCGCCGCAGCGCCGACGGCAGCAGGATGCGGCGCACCATCAGCCCCCACGGCATGCCCAGGCTGCGCGCCGCCTCGACCTCGCCGGGCGGCGTCGCGCGGATCGCGCCGGCCAGGATCTCGGTGGTGTAGGCGCAGGTGTTGACCGCGAACGCCGCCACCGTGCAGAACCAGGCGCTGGACAGCAGCGGCCAGGCGACGCTGCCCCGCACCCATGCGAACTGCGCGAGCCCGTAGTAGACGAGGAACAGCTGCACCAGCAGCGGCGTGCCGCGGATCACCCAGGTGAAGACCCACACCGGCACCCACCAGCGGCGCTTGCTCGACGCGCGCAGCACCGCCAGCGGGATCGCGCCGGCCAGGCCCAGCAGCAGCGCCATCGCCAGCAGGCGCAGCGTGGTCCACGCGCCCTGCAGGTACAGCGGCAGGTTGTCGGCGATGGCGTCCAGGCTCATGGGTCGGTCATCACAGGTGGATGGCCCGAACGCCCGGCGAGCAGCGCTTCTCGACCACCCGCAGCACCAGCACCGACAGCGTCGTGATCGCCAGGTACAGCGCGCCCACCGCGAGGTAGAACGTGAACGGCTCGCGCGTCGCGCCGGCCGCCTGCCCGGCCTTCTGCATCATGTCGTTGAGTCCGATCACCGACACCAGCGCGGTCGACTTCACCAGCACCAGCCAGTTGTTCGCGAAGCCGGGGATCGCCAGCCGCACCATCTGCGGCAGCACGATGCGCCGGAAGGCCTGCGGCGCGCTCATGCCAAATGCGCGCGCCGCCTCGGCCTGGCCGGGCGGGATCGCGAGGATCGCGCCGCGGAAGGTCTCGGCCAGGTAGGCGCCGAAGATGAAGCCGATGGTCGCGACGCCGGCGACGAACGGGTCGATGTCGACGTACTCGTCGATGCCCAGGTGCGGCGCGATCTCGTTCACCGCCAGCTGGCCGCCGTAGAAGACCAGCAGCATCAGCACCAGGTCGGGCACGCCGCGGACCACGGTGGTGTAGATGAGCGCCAGGCCGCGCCAGAACGCCGAGCGCGACAGCCGCGCCGCCGCGCCCGCCAGCCCCAGCAGCAGCGCGACCGCGAGCGAGGCGCCCGCCATGCCCAGCGTCAGGCGCAGGCCCTCGAGCAGGCTCCAGCCGTAGCCGTGCAGCATCGCCGCCTACTGGCCGTAGATGTCGTACGGAAAGTATTTCGCCGCCAGCTTCTGGTAGGTGCCGTTGGCGCGGATCGCCTTGATCGCCGCGTTGAGCCGCTCGCGCAGCGCGGTGTCGCCCTTGCGCACCGCGATGCCCGCGCCGGTGCCGAAGTACTCGGGGTCGCGGTAGTCGGGGCCGACGAAGCCGAAGCCCTTGCCGAGCGGCGTCTTCAGGAAGCCTTCGTCGCCGGCCACCGCATCGACCATGGTCGCGTCGATGCGGCCGGCCGCGAGGTCGAGGTAGACCTCGTCCTGGCTCACGTAGCGCACCACCGTCGCGCCGGTGAACTTGGCGGTCACGTAGCGGTCGTTGATGGTGCTGCGCTGCACGCCGATGCGCACGCCGTTGAACTTCGCGATCGAGCCGTTGATCGGCGAGCCGAGCCTTGCGATCAGCTTGTTCGCGCTGTTGTAGTACTTGTCGCTGAAATCGACGACCTTCAGCCGTTCGGGCGTGATCGCCATCGACGCGACGATCATGTCGAACTTGCGCGACTGCAGCGACGGGATCATGCCGTCGAACTCCTGCTGCACCAGCGTGCACCGCGCCTTCATCTCGGCGCACAACGCATTCGCGATGTCGATGTCGAAGCCCTGGATCTTGCCGTCGGGGCCGACGGTGCTGAACGGCGGGTAGGCGCCTTCGACGCCGACGCGCAGCCGGGACGGGTCGGCCGCCTGCGCGGCAAGGGCAAGCAGCAGCAGGGCCAGCGGAAGCAGTCTTTTCATGGGCGCTCCTATGCAAGTCCCGAACCATACCGCGTTCGGGCGCCGGCCCTCAGCGCCGCCGCGGCTACATCGTCGGATCGGCGTGGCCGATCAGCTTCATGCGCTGCGCGAAGCTGAGCGGGTTGTCGACCGGCTGCTCCTGGCGGGCGGCGGATTTGGCCTCGCCGAACGCGACGGTGCGGCCGATCAGCGCCATGCGGGCGACGTAGTCCCGGCGGCGCTGCGCGTCGGTGAGCGCCGGGCGGTCGGGCTCGACCGGCACCGCATGCTCGCCGGCCTCGGGGGTGCGGCCGATCAGGTGCATGCGCTCGGCATAGGCCGCGTCGTCGCCGGCGGCCGCGGCGCCGGAGGCCCAGGCACCCTGGATCGAGACGACGAGGAGGGCCAGGGTCAACAAGGGGGTCTTCATGGGGTGTTCCTTTCACCGGCCGCCACGCTGGCGGCTGGCGGGTGTTGGGTCGCCCGCGGCGGTGCCGCGTTCCGGCCGGCGGCCCGGCTTTACCCGGCGAAACCTGGCTGCCACACGGCGACATGGGAGGCGGCGTGGGCGATAGACTTCGGCGATGACCTCGCCCGACGACGACGCCCCGCCCGCCCCCACCGCCGCCGAAGCGCCGTCGCCGCGCCCCGGCGACACCTACGTCCAGTCGTTCGCCCGCGGGCTGGGCGTGATCCGCTCGTTCAGCGCCAAGGCACCGCAGCAGACGCTCAGCGAGGTGGCGCAGCGCACCGGCCTCACGCGCGCCGGCGCACGCCGCATCCTGCTGACGCTGGAGGGGCTGGGCTACGTCGAGAGCCAGGGCCGGCTGTTCCGGCTGACGCCGAAGATCCTCGACCTGGGCTTTGCCTACCTGTCGTCGCTGCCGCTGTGGAACCTGGCCGAGCCGGTGATGGAGGCGCTGGTCGAGCAGGTGAAGGAATCGAGCTCGGCCGCGGTGCTGGAGGGCTCGGACGTGGTCTACGTGCTGCGCGTGCCGACGCACAAGATCATGAGCATCAACCTGGGCATCGGCAGCCGGCTGCCGGCCTACTGCACGTCGATGGGCCGCACGCTGCTGGCCGGGCTGCCGCCGGACGAGCTGGAGCGCCGCGTCGCCGCGATGACGCTCGCGCCGCGCACGCCGCACACCGAGACCCAGCCGCAGCGGCTGAAGGAGCTGATCGCGCAGGTGCGGCGCCAGGGCTGGTGCATCGTCAGCCAGGAGCTCGAGGAAGGGCTGGTGTCGCTGTCGGCGCCGATCCGCGACCGCTCGGGCCGCACCATCGCGGCGATGAACATCAGCGGTCAGCTCAACCGCACGCCGCCGGCACACATGCTGGAGGTGTTCCTGCCGAAGCTGCTGCAGGCGGCGGACACCATTTCTCGCCTGCTGCAGATGAAAACGTAGGTTCCATGTCTGCGGTCAAACGGCCGTCATTCCCGTAGCCCGGATGCCAATCCGGGATCGCAATGGCACGGCCGACCCGGATTGGCATCCGGGCTACATCTTCACCCAGCGCACTTCGAGCACGTCGTTGGGCCACTGGACGGCCTTCACCTTCTTCGCCATCGCCCAGCTCAGCGTGCGGCGGTACAGCGGCACGTACGGCATGTCTTCGGCGATCAGCCGCAGCGCCACCCCCACCATCGCGCGCCGCCGCGTCAGGTCGGGCTCGACGCGGATGCTGTCGATCAGGGTGTCGAGTGCCGGGTTGCTGTAGCGCCCCACGTTGAAGGTGCCGGCGCCCTTGCCGAAGGTGTGGAACACGCCGTTCAGCGTCGCCCAGGCATCGGTGGTCGGCGTCCAGCCGAACTCGACGAAGGTGCCGGTCGCCTGGCTGAGCTTCGGGAAGAACTGGTTGGTCGGCGACGAGCGCAGCGTCGTGCGGATGCCCACCTGCGCCAGCATCGCGGTGGCGGCCTGGCAGACGTTCTCGCGCCACGCGATGTTCACGCAGTCCAGCGTCACCGCGAAGCCGTCCGGGTAGCCGGCCTGCGCCAGCAGCTTCTTCGCGGCCGCCGGGTCGTAGGGCAGCCGCTGGTCCAGCTCGGCCAGCGAGCCGTCGACCAGCGGCGACAGGTAGGCGCCGGTCGGCGTCGCCTGGCCGCGCAGCACCTTGCCGATGATCAGGTCGATGTTGATCGCCTGGTACACCGCCTGGCGCACGCGGCGGTCCTTGAAGGGGTTGCGGCCCTTCACGTCGGCATCGAGCAGCTGGTCGCGCGCCTGGTCGAAGGCCAGGTACTGCTGGCCCAGGTCGGCGATCTGCAGCACCGCCAGCGCCGGGTCGGCCTTCAGCCGCGCCACGTCCTGGAATGGCGGGTCGAGCACCAGGTCGACCTCGCCCGAGTTCAGCGCTGCCAGCCGCGTCGCATCCTGGCGGATCGGCAGGTAGGTCACCTCGTCGACGTTGCCGTTGCGCTTGTCGCCGCGGCCCCACCACTGCGGGTGCGCCTTCAGCACCAGCCTGACGTCCGGCTCGTAGCGCTCGAGCCGGTACGGCCCGGTGCCGTTGGCGTTGCGCACCGCGAAGGTCTCCTGCTTGCCGTTGAAGTCCTGGGCCCGCTCGACGCCGTTCTTCTGCGCCCAGGCGTGGCTCATGATGCCGATGAACTGGAACTTGTCGGGGAACACGCTGTCGGGCGAGTTCAGCACGAAGTCGACCGTCAGCGCGTCGACGCGCCGGATCTCGACGATGCTGCCGAGCTGGAAGGCGCGCTGCGACGGCGGCTGGCGCGCCCGCTCGACCGAGAACGCGACGTCGTCGGAGGTCATCGCCGAGCCGTCGTGGAACTTCACGCCCGGGCGCAGCTTGAAGCGCCAGGTCTTGTCGTTCAGCGGCTGCCACGACAGCGCGAGCGACGGCTCGAGCCGGAACTGCTCGTCGCGCGTCACCAGCGATTCGTAGACCTGGGTGATGACCCGCGTGTGGTACAGCAGCGCCAGCGCATGCGGGTCCAGGGTCTGCGGGTCGAAGCCGCTGGCCACCCGCAGGCTGGCCGCCAGCGCCGGCGTTGCCGTGCCGCAGCAGGCCAGCAGGAACGTCACCATCGCCAGCAGTCGCTTCATGCCATCCCCCGAGGTCGATGCCGCCATGATCGCAAAGTTTTGGGTTACAACCGCACTTCATGCAGCACCTGTTGAACCTCCTCGCCGCGATCGCCCTGCTGGTATGGGGCACGCACATCGTGCGCACCGGCATGTTGCGCGTCTTCGGCGAGAACCTGCGCACCGTCATCTCGCGCAGCGTGCGCAACCGCTTCGTCGCGCTGCTGGCCGGCATCGGCGTCACGGCGCTGGTGCAGTCGAGCACCGCCACCAGCCTGATCGTCACCTCGTTCGTCGGCAAGGGCCTGATGGACACCGGCGCGGCGCTGGCGGTGATGCTGGGCGCCGACGTCGGCACCGCGCTGATGTCGGTGGTGCTGTCGTTCGACCTGTCGTGGGTGTCGCCGCTGCTGATCCTGGCCGGCGTCGTGATGTTCCTGTCGCAGGAAGACCGCGGCATCGGCCGCGTCGGCCGCGTGATCATCGGGCTCGGGCTGATCACGCTGGCGCTGCAGCTGATCGTCGCCGCCACCGAGCCGCTGACGCGCTCGCCGGCGGTGCGTGCGATGCTGATCGGCCTGCCCAACGACGTGCTGCTCGAGATGACCATCGGCGCGGTGCTGGCCGTGGTCTCGTACTCCAGCCTGGCCACGGTGCTGCTGGTGGCGATGCTGGCCAACGCCGGGCTGCTGCCGACGCCGGTGGCGCTCGGGCTGGTGCTGGGTGCCAACCTCGGCACCGGGGCGTTGCCGCTGCTGGCCACGGCGCGCGGCTCGGTGCAATCGCGCCGCATGCCGCTCGGCAACTTCCTGTTCAAGCTGATCGGCTGCGCGGTCGTGGTGCCGCTGCTGCCGCGGGTGCACGTGCTGCTGCAGGATTACGTGCCGACGGTGCTGCAGCAGGTGGTGGTGTTCCACCTGATCTTCAACATCCTTCGTGCGCTGCTGTTCATCGCCGTCACGCCCTGGGTCGGGCGGGCGCTGGACCGCTGGCTGCCGCAGCCGCGCGCCACCGGCACCGACCGGCCGCGCCACCTGGATCCGCTGGCCCTGGGCTCGCCGTCGGTGGCCATCGCGTGCGCGGCGCGCGAGGCGCTGCACCAGGCCGACGTGGTCGAGACCATGCTGCGCGGCATCCTGCCGGTGTTGCGCTACAACGACCTGGCGCTGGCCGAGCAGCTGCGCAAGATGGACGACGTGGTCGACGAGCTGTATTCGGCGATCAAGTTCTACCTGACGCAGATCTCGCGCGAGGCGCTGTCCGAGCGCGAAAGCCGGCGCTGGACCGACATCGTGTCGTTCACGATCAACATGGAGCAGATCGGCGACATCATCGAGCGCGTGCTGCAGGACATCGAGGACAAGAAGGTGCGCAAGAACCGCAGCTTCTCCGATGCCGGCATGGCCGAGATCGTGCACCTGCACGAGCGGCTGATGTCCAACCTGCGGCTGGGCATGAGCGTGTTCCTCGACGGCCACGTGCGCGACGCGAAGCGGCTGCTCGAAGAGAAGGCGCGCTTTCGCGACCTGGAACACGAATACGCGGCCAGCCACATCGCGCGGCTGCAGGAGAACACCACGCAGAGCATCGAGACCAGCTCGCTGCACATCGACCTGATCAGCGACCTGAAGCGCATCAACTCGCACATCTGCTCGATCGCCTACCCGATCCTGGAGTCGGCCGGCGCCTTGTCGCAGACGCGCATCCGCCATTCGCAGCTGGCGGCTCTTTCGTCGGATGAGAGTTAGGCCCACCAGTCGCTTCGCTGCGCTCGCTCCGATCCCGGATTGGCATCCGGGCTACCAATTCCCGTAGCCCGGATGCCAATCCGGGTTGTTCGCACGACACCGCTGGTTCGGCAAAGGCGCGGGTGGGCAGGCTGGGCGCGCCAATGAGGATGGAGCGCCGGAGCTGGCTGGTTTCAAGGCCCGCGTGCGCCAGCACGCTTCGTGGACTGGCTTGTCGCCGACTGTTTGACCACAGCGAGCGCAGCGAGCGGCGGGAGTTTCGGCGACGAGCCTTGAAAGCAGGCAGCGCAGGGGAGTCATCGCCCCCAAGGGCGATGACCGCTCCATCCGGCGCGCCCCAGCCTGCCCGCCCGCGCCTTTGCAAGCGCCGCCACTCGGGCCTAAAGAAACTTGTGCCGCCGCAGCCAGTGCACGTGCACCAGCGCGGCTTCGAGCGTGAAGACCCCCGCCTGCAGGCTCTCGACCAGCTGCCGCGCCGGCACGCAGTCGAAGCCCTCGACCTCGCCGTCCTGGTTGTCCGGCTCCAGCCCTTCGGGGATCTCGGCCTCGAACATCTCCATCTGCTCGACCATGTAGCCCAGCTCGTCGAGCGGGCGGCGCACCAGCTGCCGGCCGAGCGGCCGCACCTGGCGCAGCGCCGCCACCTCCAATCCGGCCTCTTCCCAGGTTTCGCGGTGCAGCGCGGACGCCACCGTCTCGTTCACCGACAGCAGCCCGCCGGACAGCGTGTCCCACTGGCCCGGGTCGGTCGCCTTGTCGAAGGCCCGCTGCTGGACCCAGACCCGGCCGTCGCCGGTGTAGCCGACCAGGTGCACCGCCACCGTCGTGATGCCCAGCGGGCGCACCGCGGCGCGCTCGATCAGCGCCTGGCGCTCGCCATGCTCGTTGGGCACCGCCAGCAGCTCGTTGCGCCAGGCACCGGACAGCTCGCGTTCGTGCAGCCAGCGGGCGATCACGGCCAGCGCCGCATCCCCCGGCCCGTCGACCTGCCAGCCGCCGGCGCGCGGGCGGATCGGCAGGTCGGCTTCGGCCATGTGGCGCGCGAGCAGCGGCTCGATCGAGCCGATCACCGCGTCGGTGGCCTGCAGCCACAGGCGTTCGCGCAGCACCAGGGGAGGCTGGTCCGCGCGGGCCAGCAGGTCGTTCAACCAGGTCGGGGTGTCGTCCATCGTGCCCG
The DNA here is from genome assembly GCF_056404395.1 of Rhizobacter sp. P2_D12. Taxonomy (NCBI): domain Bacteria; kingdom Pseudomonadati; phylum Pseudomonadota; class Betaproteobacteria; order Burkholderiales; family Sphaerotilaceae; genus Rhizobacter; species Rhizobacter sp. P2_D12. The sequence goes on from NZ_JBFUEB010000013.1 coordinate 66,573, forward strand.
TGATGGTATCGGCACCGGCCGGCCCCACGGGCCCCGGGGGTCGGGGATGTTCAGGCGCTGAAGAGCCGCAGCCGCGAGGTCATCGCCTTGATCGCCTGCAGCAGCCCGCGCGCGGCCGGGGTGTCCGGCTCGGCGACCCGCACCGTGCGCTGCAGCGCGACGTGGCGCGAGTCGGCCATGCAGCGCCGGTGCTCCTTCATCGCGCCGGACACCGCCAGCTGCAGCACCGCCGGGCGGATCGGCTTGCTGGCGAAGCGGTAGATGCGCGCCTGGTTGATCAGCCGCACCACCTCGTCGGCATCGGTGTGGCGCGCCAGCATCACCGTCATCAGCGCCGGGAAATGCGTCTTCAGCGCGTGCAGCAGCTGGCCGGTGTCGCAGCCGCCCACCTGCGATTCGCAGACCATCACGCCGATGTTCTCGCGGGCCAGCAGCTGCAGCGCGACGCTGACGCTGGCGGCGCGGAACAGCGGGTGCTCGCCGGCGAGCGCCTGGCGGATCATCTCGCTGTCGTCGTCGTTGTCGTCGAGGATCAGCACGCCCGCCGGCGCCTGCGGACCGGCGCGCCCGGCCGATCCCGGCGGCGTGACGATGGGCGCGGGCTTCGATTGCATCAGCGCGATGTCGGCGGCCTCGGCCAGCGTCACGCGGATCGCGTCCTGGTCCCAGGGCTTCGTGATGAAGCGGAAGATCTGGCCCTCGTTGACCGAGCCGACGATGGCCTCCTGGTCGGCATAGCCGGTCAGCAGCACGCGCACCGTGGCCGGCGACAGCATGCGCACCTTCGCGAGCAGCTCCACGCCCAGCATGCCGGGCATGCGCTGGTCGCTGACGATCACGTCGATCGGCTCGCGCTGCAGCACCTGCAGGGCCTGCTCGCCGCCGCCGGCGGTGAACACCTCGTAGGTGCTGCGGAACATCACGCGCAGCAGGTTGATGATGCGTTCCTCGTCGTCGACGAACAGGATGCGGGCTTTGCGTTGCGAGGTCACGGTGGGGGCTCCGGTCAGGCAGGCTGCAGCTCGCCGGCGGGCTGCATGCGGGGTTGCGAGGGGGAGGTGGCGGGCCGCGGCTGCGCCTCGCGGGCGCGCACCGGCAGCAGGATGGAGAACACGGTGCCGACGCCGGGCTCGGTGTCGACGAGGATCTTGCCGCCGTGCTCCTGGATGATCTTGAACGAGATCGACAGCCCCATGCCCGTGCCCTTGCCGATCGGCTTGGTGGTGTAGAACGGGTCGAAGATCTTCGGCAGCACCTGCGGCGGGATGCCCGTGCCGTTGTCGCGGATCTCGATGCGCACCATGTCGTCGCCCTCGGGCGCGGTGCTCAGCGTGATGACGCCGGGCTGCGCGCGGCCCTCGGGCATCGCATGCACGGCATTGGTGATGATGTTCAGGAACACCTGGTTGACCTGCGACGGCGAGCACTGGATCTTCGGCAGCCCGGGCGTGAACCGGCGCTCGATCTCGACCGTGTTCTTCAGCAGGTTGCGCGCCAGCAGCAGCGTGCTCTCCAGGCCCTCCTCGACCGCGAACTCGCTGACCTTGGCGCGGTCGAGGCGGCTGAAGTTCTTCAGGTTGGTGACGATCTCGGCGATCTGCTCGATGCCGTGGATGCCGTCGGCCAGCAGCTGGCCCATCTCGTCCATCACGCGGCTGCCGGCCACCTCGCGGGTGCTGCGGTCGAGCTCGCGGGCGGCGTCGTGCAGCTGCACCTTGTCGCGCAGCGTGCTCGGCAGGTGCAGCATCTGCGAGAACTTCAGGCTCTGGCTGGCCAGGTCGGCCACCGGCGCCACCTGTTCGCGCAGCACCTCGAAGGTGCCCTTCACGTAGGCGAGCGGCGTGTTGATCTCGTGCGCGATGCCGGCCACCATCTGGCCCAGCGCCGACATCTTCTCCGACTGCACGAGGTGCATCTGCGACTCCTTCAGCTCCTCGTTGCTGCGGCTGAGCGCCTGGTTGACCTGGTTCAGCTGGCGGTAGCTCGCGAACAGGCGCCAGCCCGCATACGCCAGCGCCAGCAGCAGCAGCACCGAGTACGCGACCAGCACCCAGCGCCAGGTCTGCTGGGCCGCCAGCAACTTCTCGTGCTCCAGCTCGTGCATGTCGGCCAGTTCGTCGAGCGCGGCGGCGGTGGGCAGCGCGGTCAGCTCGGCCAGCAGGCGCGCACCGGCGCGTTCCTGGCGCAGCACCATCGCGGCATGCGCCGCGAAGCCGGTGGTGGCGCGTTGCGCGTCCGGCGGCAGGGTCTGGGCGACCACGCGCAGCTGCGCGATGCTGTCCTCGACCAGCTGGCCCGACGTCGCCTCGGGCGTGTTGACGTACATCAGCACGTTGAGCAGCACGTGATCGACCCCCGCCGCCGCCTCGGGCTCGCCGAACAGGGCCTGCAGTGCCTCGTTGGCGGCAAAGGGCAGGTAGCGCGTGGAGTTGCGCAGGATGGAGTGCTGCGACTTGAAGCGGTCGACCAGCTGCACCTTGCGGTCCATCGCCTTGCGGTAGTTGTCGATCAGCGGCTGGATGCGCTGCAGGCTGTCGCCGCGGCCGCCCCAGAAGCGGTCGGCCTTGCTGCGCAGCGTGCCCTCGAGCAGTTCCATCGCCGGCAGCGGGCTCGCGACCGGGTCGTAGCTCGCGTTCAACCCCGTCTTCGAGCGCAGCACGTCGACGTTCCATTCGGCATCGATCTGCTTGAGCTGGCGCAGCACGGCGGCGACCTCGCCGTACTCGCCGCGGTCCAGGCCGGCCGTGCGGCTGACCAGCAGGCCGAGCAGCGCCACCAGYACGGTGGCGAGCAGCAGATTGAACCAGCGTCTCTTGTTCATCGGTGTCTTTCGCAGGCAGGGGCGGTCAGGGCAGGTTGCGCGGCTCGAGCGGCTGCCCGCGCAGCTCGCCGGTCAGCGTGCGCAGGAACTTGACGACCAGTTCCTTGTCCTGCGGCGGTGCGGGGCGGCCGAGCTGCACCCTGAACATGGTGTCGACGGCCTCGTCGAGCGTGCGCGCCGAGCCGTCGTGGAAATACGGCGCCGTCAGGGCGACGTTGCGCAGGCTCGGAACCTTGAAGAGGTGCTTGTCGGCGGGGTCGTGCGTCACGTTGAAGCGGCCGAGGTCGGCGTCGGTCAGCGTGCGCTCGGCGAAGTAGTCGCCCATCACGCCGAACACCTGGAACATGTTGCCGCCGACGTTGACGCCCTGGTGGCACGCGACGCAGCCGTAGTTCTTGAACAGCAGGTAGCCGCGCTGCTCGTCGGCGCGCAACGCGGTCTTGTCGCCGCGCAGGTACTTGTCGAAGCGCGAGTTGGGCGTGGTGAGCGAGCGCTCGAAGGTGGCGATCGCGTCCTGGATGTTGCGCGGCTGCAGGCCGTCGCGGTAGGCCTCGCCGAAGGCCCCGACCAGGGCCTTGTCGCGCGACAGCTTGCCGATCACCTGGGCCCAGTTGCTGCCCATCTCCTTCGGGTTGTGCACCGGGCCGGCGGCCTGCTCCTCCAGCGATGCGGCACGGCCGTCCCAGAACTGGCGGAAATTGAAGCTGCTGTTCAGCACCGTCGGCACGTTGATCGGGCCGACCGCGCCACCGATGCCGATGGCAGTGACGCGGCCGTCGACGCCTCCGCGGTCGAGTGCGTGGCAGCTCGCGCACGACAGCGTGTCGTCGCCGGACAGGCGCTTGTCGTGGAACAGCTTGTCGCCCAAAGCCACCTTGCGCGCATCGAGCCGCACGTCGAGCGGGATCGGGCGGATCGGCTCCTCGGACTGCGCCCAGGCCTGCCCGGCGGCGAAACCGGCCAGCGTCGCGCACAGGACCGCGGCGGCAAATCGTTCGGCATTCAACCAGGCCATGCAAACCTTTCTGTCGTTGATCAGGCGATGTGTCACTGCACGCAAGGACTATCGACGCTGGGTGTCACTCGCTGTAAGGAATTGCCGCACAAGTCGGCCCTCCGAAAAGTCAACAACTGACAACCGGCCGGGACGATCGTCTGGCGTGCACCGGGAACCGGATCCGGCGGGTCGTTACTCAGCCCGCACGACTGGCTTGCAACAACCGATTGACGTTCCCATGAGCGACACCTTGCGGATCCTGATGGACGGTTTCTCCCGCCGCATCGGCGGCGGCCGCTTCGAGTGCGATGCAGAAGGCCACGTGCAACTCGTGGTCGACGACAGGTTCGTCGTGAGCCTGCTGCACGAGCCCGTGATGGCGCGCATCCACCTGTTCGCCGAAGCCGGCTGCATGCCCTTCGGCCCGCCGAGCGACGATCCCGGGCGCTGGCAATCGAGCGAAGAGAAGATGGATGCCGACGGCTTCTCGTCGGCGCTGCGCTGGCACGCGGCGACCGGTGCCTTGCTTCAGATGGCAAGCGCGCCGGTGGCGCTGCTCGACGAGGTGCGGTTCGCGCTGTGGCTGAAGACCTTCCTCGACCAGCTGAGTGCGCTGGCCGAGGTGGCGGCAGCCGGCCCGGACATCGAGAACCCCGAGGTCATCGACATGGATGACCAGCTGGCGATGGCTTGAGTTTCAACCGACGAAGCGAAGGAGTGAACCATGACATGCATGATTCGAGGCAGCGCGCTTGCGCACCCTGTGTCTTCGCCTGGAACCCCCCCGGGCATGCAGAACACCTGCCCGTTCGAAGGCCACGTCCTGCGCCAAGGGCGTGGGCCGCAGCAACGCCTGACTCCCGCGCAGCAGCAGCAATGCCTGCACGGCGATCACGAGATTTCTGCGGAACTCACCGCGCTGCTGAACGCGCAGCACTGACGCGGCAGCGCGCCGGCGCTACAGGCAGTCCGGCCCCTGCACGGCCTGCAGCACCACCTCGACCCCACCTTCGCGCTCGCGCTGGCGCAGCCACCAGACCGCACCCTTCTTGACCGCCCACGGCTGCGGCTGGCCGGTCAGCAGCAAGGCCGCCACCTGGCCGAGCGTCGGCTGGTGACCCACCACCAGCACCGGCTCGCTGGCCTCGCCCCAGCGCACGGCCTTCAGCACCACCTCGGGCGCCGCCTCCGGCGCGATCGCCGCCAGCGTCTTGAACGACTTGTCCAGCGCCTTCGCGGTCTGCTGCGTGCGCAGCGCCGGGCTCGCCAGGATGCGCGTCGAATGCGCGATGCGCTGGTTCAGCCACTCGGCCATGCGCTGCGCCTGGCGTTCGCCCTTGGCGGTCAGCGCCCGCTCCAGGTCGTCCTGGCCGTCTTTGATCACATGCGCCTCGGCATGCCGCCACAGGATCAGGTCCATCACGCCGCTCCCGGTTGCTTCAGCGCCAGCAAGGCCCGCTGTGCGCTCGGTCCGTCGGTGCCGACGCGCTCGTAGCTGCCGTCGGCGTGCAGGGTCCAGGCATCGCAGCCGTCGTGCAGGTAGGGCACGAGGCATTCGTCGATCACGCGCTGGCGCACCGCGGCATCGCGCACCGGCCAGGCCACCTCGATGCGGCGGAACATGTTGCGCCCCATCCAGTCGGCACTCGACAGGAACAAGGCCTCGTCCGCCTCTGCCTCGCCCCAGCGGAAGTACAGCACGCGCGAATGCTCCAGCAGCCGCCCGACCACCGAGCGCACGCGGATGCGGTCGGTCTGGCCCGGGATGCCCGGCGGCAGCATGCAGGCGCCGCGCACGATCAGGTCGATGTCGGCGCCGGCCTGGCCGGCGGCCACCAGCGCCTCGATCAGCGGCACGTCGGTCAACGCGTTGATCTTCGCGACGATGCGCGCCGGCCGCCCCTGGCGCGCCGCATCGGCCACCTGGTGGATGTGCTGCACCATCTGCCGGTGCAGCGTGAACGGCGCCTGCAGCAGCTGGCGCAGCGGGCGCATCTTGCCCAGGCTGGCGAGTTGCTGGAAGACGGCGTCGATGTCAGCCGTCATGTCGCCGTCGCCCGTCAGGCAGCCGACGTCGGTGTACAGGCGCGCCGTCTTCGGGTTGTAGTTGCCGGTCGACAGGTGACCGTAGCGGCGCAGCCGGCCATCCTCGCGCCGCGTCACCAGCAGCAGCTTGGCATGCGTCTTCAGCCCGACGATGCCGTACACCACCTGCGCACCCACCGCCTCCAGCCGCTCGGCCCAGTTGATGTTGGCCTCCTCGTCGAAGCGCGCCTTCAGCTCGACCACCGCCATCACTTCCTTGCCGCGCCGCGCCGCCTCGATCAGCAGGTCCATCAGCGGCGATTCGCTGCCGGTGCGGTAGATCGTCTGCTTGATCGCCAGCACGTCGGGGTCCTCGACCGCCTCGCGCAGGAACTGCATCACCGGCTCGAAGGATTCGAACGGGTGGTGCATCAGCACGTCGCCGCCGCTGCGCAGGCGCTCGAAGATCGACTGGTCGTGCCGCAGGCCCTGCGGCCACGGCGCCTCGTGCTTCGGGAAGCGCAGCGCCGGCGCATCCGCGCCGTCGATCAGCGCGTTCAGCCGCACCAGGTTGACCGGCCCGTTGACGTGGTACAGCGCGGCCTGCGGCAACGCGAACTGCATCAGCAGGAATTCCGACAGCTCCGGCGGGCAGGTGTTGACCACCTCCAGCCGCACCGCCTGCCCGAAATGCCGTGTCGTGAGCCCGGTGCGCAAGGCCTGGCGCAGGTTGGCGACGTCTTCCTCGTCGATGGCCAGGTCGGAATCGCGCGTCAGCCGGAACTGCGAGAAGGCCTCGACCTCGCGCCCCGGGAACAGATCGGCCAGGTGCGCGCGGATCACGCTCGTCAGCAGCACGAAGGCCTGGCCGTTGCCGGCGATGTCGTCGGGCAGGCGCATCACGCGCGGCAACACGCGCGGCACCTTGACGATCGCGATGGTGTTCTCGCGCCCGAAGGCGTCCTTGCCGCCCAGGCGGACGATGAAGTTCAGCGACTTGTTGGCGACCTGCGGGAACGGGTGCGACGGGTCCAGCCCCACCGGCACCAACAGCGGGCGCACCTGGCGCTGGAAGAAGTTGTCGACCCAGCGCCGCTGCGCCTCGTTGCGCTCGCTGTGGTTCAGGATCTGGATGCCCTGCAGCTTCAGCGCCGGCATCACCTCGTCGTTGAAGCAGCGGTACTGGTCGTCGATCAGCAGGTGGGCATCGGCGGCCACGCTGGCCAGGTCGCGCGCCGACACGCCGGCGCCCGGCTGGCGCACCGCCTCGATGTAGTCGGCGAAGCGGACCTCGAAGAACTCGTCCATGTTGGACGACACGATGCAGATGTAGCGCAGCCGCTCGAGCAGCGGCACGTCCTCGCGCCGGGCCTGGGCCAGCACGCGGCGGTTGAATTCGAGGATGGCGCGTTCGCGGTTCAGCAGCGCTGGCATCAGCGGTGCCGGCGGCGAAACGGTCGACGGGGTCATCCGACGAGTTTATGAAGCTTTTGCGACGGTTTCGTGACACCCATGTCAGCGCCGGGACCGGCCGGCACCAGGTGCCCGAGGAATTCGCGGCAGACCGGCTCCCAGCCGAATTGCAGCGCCCGCTCGCGCGCGCGATCTCGCGGGATCTCCAGTGCCTGCAGTGCCGCGCTGCGCAGATCGTCGTGCAACACACCGCCATCGCGCCCGTCGTGCTTCGGCGCCACCACGTCCAGCGGGCCGGCCACCGGGTAGGCGGCGACCGGCGTGCCGCAGGCCAGCGCCTCCAGCATCACCAGCCCGAAGGTCTCGGAGCGGCCGGGGAACACGAACACGTCGGCGGCGCTGTAGATGCGGGCCAGCTCGGGCCGCGTCACCACGCCGCGCCAGTGCACCTGCGGGTACTCGCGCTGCAGCCGCTCCTGCAGCGGCCCGACGCCGTAGACCACCTTCGAGCCCGGCAGGTCCAGGTCGAGGAAGGCCTCCAGGTTCTTCTCGTAGCTCAGGCGCCCGACGTGAAGGAACACCGGCCGCGGCAGCCCGAAGTCAGCCCCGGGCACCGGCTCGAACAGGCCCAGGTCGACACCGTGCGACCAGCGGCGCAGCGGCTTGAATCCGTAACCCTGCAGGATGTCGTACATGCCGGCGGTCGGCACCATGATGCCGCTGGACTTCGCATGGAAGCGGCGGAACCAGGCGTAGCCCCAGCTTTCGGGCAGGTGCAGCGCACGCGCCAGGATCTCGGGGAAACGGGTGTGGAAGGCGGTCGTGAACGCCAGGCCGCGCTTGAGGCAGTGCGCACGGGCCGCGCCGCCAAGCGGGCCTTCGGTCGCGATGTGGATCGCGTCGGCCTGCGCGGCGTCGATGCGGCGTGCCACCTCGCGGCCGGGTCGCCACGCGAGCTCGATCTCGCGGTAGCCCGGGCAGGCAAAGCGCCTGAAGCCCGACGGCTCGATCATCACCACCTCGTGGCCGAGTTCCGCCAACCCCTGCTGCAGCTCGACCAGCGTCGTGACGACGCCGTTGACCTGCGGCTTCCACGCGTCGGTGACCAGCAGGATCTTCATGCCGCCACCGTCACAGCGGTCGTGGGTGCCGGCGCGCGGTCGCGCAGCACCTGCGCCCAGTCGACGATCTCGAGCCGCCCGTCGGCGTGCTCGACCAGCGCGGTCAGGCTCTCGACCCAGTCGCCGTCGTTCGCATAGGTGATGCCGTCGATGTCGCGCAGCTCGGCATGGTGGATGTGGCCGCAGACGACGCCCTGCATGCCGCGCCGGCGCGCCTCGCGCGCCACCGCCTGCTCGAAGTCGCCGATGAAGTTGACGGCCCGCTTGACCTTCAGCTTCAGGTACTTCGACAGGCTCCAGTACGGCAGCCCCAGGCGCGCGCGCAGCGAATTCAGGTGCCGGTTCAGCTTCAGCGTGAACTCGTACAGCGTGTCGCCGACGTGCGCCAGCCACTTGGCGCACTGGATCACGCCGTCGAACAGGTCGCCGTGGATGATCCACAGCCGGCGGCCGTCGGCGGTCTCGTGCACCCACTCCTCGGCCACCTCGATGCCGCCGAACTCGTGCCCGACGTAGCGGCGCGCGAATTCGTCATGGTTGCCCGGGATGAAGACGACGCGCGTGCCCTTGCGCGCCTTGCGCAGCAGCTTCTGCACCACGTCGTTGTGCGCCTGCGGCCAGTACCAGCTGCGGCGCAGCTGCCAGCCGTCGACGATGTCGCCGACCAGGAACAGCGTGTCGCACTCGACGTGCTTCAGGAAATCGAGCAACGCCTTCGCCTGGCAGCCGGGCGTGCCCAGGTGCAGGTCGGAGATCCAGACGCTGCGGTAGCGCCGGCGATCGGCGGACGGTTCTTCGTCGTCCCCGGGGTTGTCCGAAGGACCGGTCCACGCGCGAAGAAAAGCGTCTCTTTGCATGGACGCCCAGCTTCGCCCAGCGGGATGACGCGGTGGTGGCAGGGCGATGACGCGGCGGTGACGGTGCGCGCGTCCGATAATCCACCGATGCACCTGTTGATCCCCTGCGCCAGCACGCTTTCCGACGCTGGCCTGCCGGCCCTGCGCGGCCTGGCCCTTCCCCACCTGCAGCGCCTGCTGCCCCGCATGACCCCCGGCGACCGGCTGGGCAGCGACGAATATTCCCTCAGCACCCCGGCCGAGCAGGCCCACGCCCGGCTGCTCGGCTGGCAGGCGCCGGACGGCTGCCTGCCCTGGGCGGCCCACGCGGCCGCGGCCGACGGCGTGGCCACCGGCGATGCCGCCTGGGGCCTGCTGACGCCGGTGCACTGGCACGTCGGCGCCGAGCACGTCAGCGTCGGCTACCCGGATTCGCTGCACCTGAGCGCGCAGGAATCGCAGGCGCTGTTCGAGGCGGTGCGCCCGCTGTTCGACGGCGAAGGCTGGCAGCTGGCCTGGGGCTCGCCGATGCGCTGGTACGCGTCGCACGACTCGCTGGACGGGCTGCCCACCGCATCGCTCGACCGCGTGATCGGCCGCAACCTCGACCTGTGGATGGGCAGCCACCCGCAGGCGCGGCTGATCCGGCGGCTGCAGAACGAGGTGCAGATGCTGCTCTACCAGCAGCCCCTGAACGACCACCGCGCCGGCATCGGCGCGCTGCCGGTCAACTCGTTCTGGCTCAGCGGTTGTGGCCGCGCCCAGCCGGCGGCCGACAGCGCCGGGCTCGTCATCGATGGCCGGCTGCGCGCGCCGCTGCTGGGCGAGGACTGGTCCGACTGGGCCGAGGCCTGGCGCGCGCTCGATGCCGGGCCGCTGCGCACGCTGCTGGAACGCCACGATGCCGGCGCCCCGGTCTCGCTGACGCTGTGCGGCGAACGCTTCGCGCAGCGCTTCGATGCGCAGCCGCAGGGCTGGTTGGCCCGCGTGGCGCGGCGCTTCGGCGGCAGCGCGCCTGCGGCCGTGCTGGAGGCGCTGTGATGGCGGCCGGCGTGCAGATCACCCGCCGCRACGCGCCGCCGCGCACCGTGTGGGCGCTCGAGCAGGCCGGCGTGCACCCGCTGCTGGCCCAGCTGTTCGCGGCGCGCGGCGTGCGCCACAACGACGAGCTCGACGACGGCCTGGCACGACTGATCCCGCCCACCGAGCTGCTCGGCGCCCCGGCCGCGGCGGTGCTGCTGGCCGACGCCATCGCCGCGCGCAAGCGCATCTGCGTCGTCGCCGACTACGACTGCGACGGCGCCACCGCCTGCGCCGTCGCGCTGCGCGGCCTGGCGCTGCTGGGCGCCGCGCCGGGCACGCTGCAGCACGTGGTGCCCGACCGCGCGGTGCACGGCTACGGCCTCACGCCGACCATCGTCGACCTGGCGATGGGCCTGCGGCCCGACCTGCTGCTGACGGTGGACAACGGCATCGCGAGCATCGCCGGCGTCGCGCACGCGCGCGCGCTCGGCCTCGACGTGCTGGTCACCGACCACCACCTGCCGGCCAAGGAAGGCGAGCAGGTGGTGCTGCCGGACGCCAGCGTGATCGTCAACCCGAACCAGCCCGGCTGCGGTTTCGCGAGCAAGAACCTCGCCGGCGTAGGCGTGATGTTCTACGTGCTGCTGGCGCTGCGCAGCGAGCTGCGCACGCGCGGCGCGTTCACCGCCGAACAGCAGCCGCGCCTCGATGCGCTGCTCGACCTGGTCGCGCTCGGCACCGTCGCCGACGTCGTCAAGCTCGATGCCAACAACCGCCGGCTGGTCGCGCAGGGCCTGCGCCGCATCCGCGCCGGCAAGATGCAGGCCGGCGTGGCGGCGCTCTTCAGCGCCGCCGGGCGCGATGCGTCGCGCGCCAGCGGCTTCGATTTCGGCTTCGCGCTCGGGCCGCGCATCAACGCCGCCGGGCGGCTGTCGGACATGTCGCTGGGCATCGAATGCCTGCTCACCGACGACCCGGCGCGCGCCGTGCAGCTGGCGCAGACGCTGGACGGCATCAACCGCGAGCGCCGCGAGGTCGAGGCCGGCATGCGCGAGCAGGCCGAGGCCATGCTCGAGACGCTGATGCCCGAGGGCGATGCGCCGGCGGCACTCTCGATCTACGACCCCGAGTTCCACGAAGGCGTGGTCGGCATCGTCGCCGGGCGCCTGAAAGACCGGCTGCACCGTCCGACCTTCGTGTTCGCGCTCGGGCAGGACGGCCTGCTGAAGGGCTCGGGGCGATCCATCGCCGGCTTCCACCTGCGCGATGCGCTCGACCTGGTGACCAAGCGCCACCCGGGCGTGCTCAAGCGCTTCGGCGGCCATGCGATGGCGGCCGGCTGCACGCTGGCCGAAGAGGATTTCGAGACCTTCGACGGCGCGCTGCAGCAGGTGGCGCGCGAGTGGCTCGATGCGGCCACGCTGTCGCGCACGCTGCTGACCGACGGGCCGCTGCCGGCGCAGTACTTCAACGCCGAGACGGTGCGCTCGCTCGATGCGCAGGTCTGGGGCCAGTCCTTCGAACCACCGCTGTTCTGCGACGAGGTCGAGGTGGTGTCGCAGCGGCTGGTCGGCGAGAAGCACCTGAAGCTGTCGGTGCGGCATGCCGGCGCACTGCGCGACGCGATATGGTTCGGCCACACCGAGCCGGTCGGCACGCGCGTGCGGCTGGCCTACCAGCTGCGGGTCGACGACTACAACGGCCAGCAGCGCATCCAGATGGTCGTCGAAGGAGTGGGATGAGCATGCGCAAGCCCTGGATCCATGCCGCGCTGGCGGCGCTGCTGAGCCTGGCGGCGCTGGCTGCGCACGCGCTGGACACCGTCACGCTGACGCGCGGCCTGCAGAACCCGTGGGGCCTGGCCTTCCTGCCCGACGGCCGCATGCTGGTCACCGAACGGCCGGGGCGCATGCGCGTGATCGCGGCCGACGGCACGCTGGGCGAGCCGCTGGCCGGCCTGCCGGCGGTCGATGCACGCGGCCAGGGCGGCCTGCTCGACGTGGCGATCGACCCGAAGTTCGCGGGCAACAAGCTCGTCTACTGGAGCTACGCCGAGGCCGGCAGCGGCGACGACGCCGACAAGAACGGCACCGCGGTCGCGCGCGGCAGGCTGCAGGGCGACCGGCTGGTCGACGTGGCAGTGATCTTCCGGCAAAGCCCGAAGGTGCGCAGCAGTGCGCACTTCGGCTCGCGGCTGGTGTTCGCGCGCGACGGGCGGCTGTTCGTCACGATGGGCGACCGCTTCAACCGCCGCGACGATGCGCAGGACCTGTCCAACCACCTCGGCAAGGTGGTGCGCATCGAGGCCGACGGCCGCGTGCCGGCCGACAACCCGTTCGTCCAGAACGCCGGTGCCAAGCCCGAGATCTGGAGCTACGGCCACCGCAACATGCAGGGCGCGGCGCTGCACCCGCAGACCGGCGCGCTGTGGACGCACGAGCACGGCCCGCAGGGCGGCGACGAGGTCAACCTCGACGAAGCCGGCACCAACTACGGCTGGCCGGTCATCACCTACGGCTGCGAGTACGGCAGCTGCGCGCCGATCGGCGAAGGCAAGGCGAAGGCCGGCATGGCGCAGCCGCTGACGGTGTGGGTGCCGTCGATCGCGCCCAGCGGCATGGCCTTCCTGACCAGCGACCGCTACCCGGGCTGGAAAGGCAGCCTGTTCGTCGGTGCGCTGACCGGGCAGCGGCTGGTGCGGCTGCAACTCGACGGCAACAGGATCGTGAAGGAAGAACGCCTGCTGGCCGATCTGCACGAGCGCATCCGCGACGTGCGGCAAGGGCCGGACGGGCTGCTGTACCTGCTGACGGACAACAGCCCGGGGCGCTTGCTGCGGGTCGTGCCCTGACGTGCGTCCCGGATGGGCATCCGGGCGACAACCCTATCGGGGCACGGCGGACGGCGGCTCCCTACAATCCCCCTGTGAGCCAACCTGCTGTATGGACCAACGCCGACCTGCACTGCCATTCCGCGGTGTCGGACGGCACGCTGCAACCCGAGGAACTGGCCGCGCGCGCCAAGGCCAACGGCGTCGAGCTGTGGGCGCTGACCGACCACGATGAGGTCGGCGGCCAGCAGCGGGCCCGCGATGCGGCGCTGGCGCTCGGGCTCCCCTACCTCACCGGCACCGAGATCTCGGTCACCTTCGCCGGCATCACGGTGCACATCGTCGGCCTCGGCTTCGATGCCGACAACCCCGCGCTCACCGCCGGCCTGGCGGCCACGCGCGGCGGGCGCGAACAGCGTGCACGCGAGATGTCCGACGGGCTCGCGATGGTCGGCATCCGCGGCGCCTACGACGGCGCGCTCAAGTACGTCGGCAACCCGGAGCTGATCTCGCGCACGCACTTCGCGCGCTTCCTGGTCGAGACCGGCGCCTGCCAGGACACGCACGAGGTCTTCCGCAAGTACCTGGTCGAGGGCAAGCCCGGCTACGTGCCGCACCGCTGGGCAAAGCTGGGGGACGCGATCCGCTGGATCCACGACGCGCACGGCATCGCGGTGATCGCCCACCCGGGCCGCTACAAGTTCACCGCCAACGAGGAGTACGCGCTCTTCACCGAGTTCAAGGCCCATGGCGGGCGCGGCGTCGAGGTGATCACCGGCAGCCACGGCACGGCCGATTTCCTGAAGTACGCCGACATGGCGCTCGAGTTCGACCTGCTCGCGTCGCGCGGCTCCGACTTCCACAGCCCCGACGAGAGCCACGTCGACCTGGGCACGCTGCCGCCGCTGCCGGGCCGGCTGACGCCGGTGTGGGAGGCGCTGGCCGACCGGGTGCAGCTTCCTTCGTGAAAGCGCGGTGTTGAAGAAGCAGCGCCCCGCGCGGGGCATCGCGCTGATCGCGCTGGCGGCGCTGTGCTTCGCCACCATGGACACGACGATCAAGTACCTCGGCGCCTTCCTGCCGGTGCTGCTGATCCTGTGGGCGCGCTATGCGTTCCAGGCGGTGTCGATGGGGATCTGGCTGCTGCGCTCGAAGACAGCAGGCTTTCGCAGCGAGCACCCGCGCTTCCAGCTGGCGCGCGGCGCGCTGCTGCTGGCCACCAGCGCGCTCAGCTTCTTCGGCGTGCAGCAGATGCCGGTGGCCGAGTTCACCGCGATCAACATGCTGACGCCGGTGGTGGTGACCTTGCTCGCGTACTGGGTGCTGCACGAGCGCGTGTCGGCGCTGCGCTGGGCGCTGGTGTCCGCGGCCTTTGCCGGTGCGCTGATCGTGATCCGCCCGGGCAGCGGGCTGTTCGGCTGGGCGGTGCTGTTCCCGCTCGCCGGCGCGCTGACCTACGCCAGCTTCCAGGTGCTGACCAGCAAGCTGTCGGCGCTGGAGAGCCCCTACACCACGCATTTCTACACCGGCCTGACCGGCGCGCTGGCGCTGACGCCGGTGCTCGCGTTCAGCGCGATCGACACCGACGGCGTGCTGCTGGCGGCGCCACCGCAGCAGCTGGCGCTGCTGCTGGCCATCGGCGCGCTGGGCACGGTCGGCCACCTGTTCCTGATCCTCGCGCTGGGGCTGGCGCCGACGGCGACGCTGATGCCCTTCATCTACCTGCAGATCGGCGTCGCCGCGGCAGTGAGCTGGGCGGTGTTCCGCTACGTGCCGGACGGCTGGGCCTGGATCGGCATGGGCGTGATCGCGGTGTGCGGCGCGGCCAGCGCCTGGCTCAACATGCGGCAGACGGCGACGCAACCCGCGACGTCCACAGTGGCGGCCGACACGATCGCGGATTAGCATCGCGGCCCATGCCCCAGTACATCGAGGTCCATCCCGACAACCCGCAGCAGCGCCTGCTGAAGCAGGCCGCGCAGATCCTGCATGCCGGCGGCATCGCCGCGGTGCCCACCGATTCGAGCTACGCGCTGGTCTGCCACCTGGACGACAAGGCGGCGGCCGAGAACCTGCGTCGCATCCGCGGCGTCGACGACAAGCACCACCTGACGCTGCTGTGCCGCGACCTGTCCGAGCTGTCGAGCTATGCGCGCGTCGACAACAAGCAGTACCGGCTGATGAAGCATGCGACGCCGGGGCCGTTCACCTTCATCCTGGAGGCGACCAAGGAGGTGCCGCGGCGCGTCTCGCACCCGTCGCGCCGCACCATCGGACTGCGCGTGCCGGACCACAAGATGCTGCAGGAGCTGCTGGAGATGTTCGGCGAACCGCTGCTGTCGACCACGCTGATCCCGCCGGGCGAGACGGAGCCGCTGAACGACCCGGACGAGATCCGCGAGCGCTTCCAGGGGCAGGTGCAGGCGGTGGTCGACGCCGGGGCTTGTCCGCGCGAGCCGACGACGGTCGTCGACCTGACCGGCGAGGAGCCGGTGCTGGGGCGGCTCGGCCGGGGCGACCCGGCCTTGCTGGGCCTGGTCGTCGCCTGAATCAGGCCGGCGCGAGCTGCTCGTCGCCGTTCAGCTTGAACAGGCGCACCGCATCCACCAGCCGCGCCGCCTGCTGCTGAAGGCTGTCGGCGGCCGCGGCCGACTGCTCGACCAGCGCCGCGTTCTGCTGCGTCACCTGCTCGATCTGCGTCACCGCCTCGCTGACCTGGCCGATGCCGGCGGTCTGCTCGCCGGTGGCATTGCTGATCTCGCCGATCAGCACCGCCACCTGCTTCACCTGCGCCACCACGTCCTTCATGGTCGAGCCGGCATCGCCGACCAGCTGTGCACCGGCCGCGACCTTCTCGACGCTGGCGCCGATCAGCGCCTTGATCTCCTTCGCCGCCTGCGCGCTGCGCTGGGCCAGGCTGCGCACCTCGCTCGCGACCACCGCGAAGCCGCGGCCCTGCTCGCCGGCACGCGCCGCCTCGACGGCCGCATTGAGCGCCAGGATGTTGGTCTGGAACGCGATGCCGTCGATCACGCCGATGATGTCGCCGATCTTGCGCGAGCTGGCGCTGATCTCGTCCATCGTCGTCACGACCCGGCCCACCACCTCGCCGCCCTGCACCGCCACCAGGCTGGCCGAGCTGGCGAGCTGCGTGGCCTGGCGCGCGGTGTCGGCATTCGCCCGCACGGTGGCGGTGATCTGCTCCATCGACGCGGCCGTGCGCTGCAAGTTGGACGCCTGCTCCTCGGTGCGCTGCGACAGGTCGGCGTTGCCGCCGGCGATCTCGCTGGAGCCGGTGGCGATGCTGTCGGACCCCGCCCGCACCGTGCCGACCACGCGCACCAGGCTGTCGTTCATCGCCTGCAGCGCGCTCAGCAGCTGGCCGGTCTCGTCGCCGCTGTGGACTTCGATGCGCGAGGTCAGGTCGCCGGCCGCCACGGTCTCGGCCACCTGCACCGCGCGCCGCAGCGCGCCGGTGATCGAACGGCTGATCACGAGGCTGATGACGATGCCGCACAGCCCGGCCATGCCGGCCAGCGCGATGGTCACGATGCTGGCGGTGCGCCCGGCGGCTTCGGCCTGCGCGGCGGCTTCCTGCATCCGGGTTTCCTGGTAGCGCACCAGGTCGAGCGAGGCCGCCAGGTAGGCGTCCTGCAGCGGCTTGACTTCCTTCAGCAGGAAGCTGCGCGCCGCGTCCGGCAGGTTGGCCTGCAGCAGCGTGACGACCTTCTGGCGCTTCTTGACATAGGCCTCGCCGCTTTCCTGCAAGGCCTTCAGCAGCTCGTCGCCTTGGGGCGTGCTGCCGGTGGCGGCAAGCTTCTCCTTGGTCTTGCCGATCTCGCGCGTGGCCTCGCTCACCTTCGTGATGTAGGCCTTGACCTCGGCATCGTCGCCGACGGCCAGCACCGCGCTGCGCAAATGGTTGGCCTGCTTGTTGACGCCGCGGTCGATCTCGTTGGCCAGCGCGATCTGGCCGTAGCCGTCGCTGACGATCTCGGCCGTCGCCGCGTTGATGGCACGGATGCGCGACACGGCCACGCCGGTGATCAGCGCCAGCAACAGGATCACGAAGCCGAAGCCCACCCCCAACCGCGTCCCGATCTTCATTCGGTTGACGAATTTCATGTTGTCTCCTGAGGATCAGGAGGCTATCGGCGGGGCTGACGCCGACTTGAGCGGCGTCAGCCGGCCCGCGCGACTTACGGCACGTGCGGGCGACGCCAGCGGATCACTTGGTCAGGATCAGCTTGTTGAGCGAGGTCAGGCGCAGCCGGTATTCGGAGTCGCCATGCTTGATGATGACCTCCTTCTCGCCATCCAGCACCTCTTCGCTGGTGAGTCGGCGAACCGGCACGCCGGTGCGCGAGGCACCGTTCAGTCGGGCGGACGCCACCGGCAGGCTGCCGGCGGCGAGGGGCTGGGTGGTGGTGATGGTGTGCATGCGGCCAGTGTAAATGCGAACAGTTCGCATCCACAAGCCGCATCGACGCCGGCAGGGGTATTTCCGCTGCCGGCTCAGGCCTTCAGTGCCGCGGTGACGACGATCTCGATGCGGTAGGCCGGGTTGGCCAGCTTCGCCTGCACGGTGGCCCGCGGCGGCGCGTCGCCGGGCGCGACCCAGTCGTCCCAGACCTCGTTCATGCCGGCGAAATCGGCCATGTCGGCCAGGAAGATCTGCGCCATCAGGATGTGCGCGTTGTCGGTGTGCGCCTCGGCGAGCAGCTTGTCGACCATCGCCAGCACCTGGCGCGTCTGGCCCCGGATGTCCTGCGTGGTGTCGTCGGGCACCTGGCCGGCGAGGTAGACCGTGCCATGGTGGATGGCCATGTCGGAATAGCGGTCCTCGACGTGGAAACGCCGCACGGCGTGGGTCATGGCTTGGCTCCGTGGTGATGTTTTGGCGGGTGCTTCTTCGGTTTGTGGGCGGTGGCCGCTGCGGCCGGCGGCGCCGGCTTCTTGCTGCCCAGCTTGCTCTCGGTGCCGGCGATCAGCTTCTGGATGTTGGGCAGGTGGCGCCAGATCAGCAGCAGGCTCATCGCGACGATGGCCGCCGCAATGGCGCCGCCGTCCCAGATCAGCAGCTGGTAGACCGGCGCGAACACCGCGGACACCAGCGCGGCCAGCGACGAGTAGCGGAAGAACGCCGCGATGATGACCCAGGTGAGCAGCGTCGCGGCGCCGAGCCAGGGGTTGAAGGCAAGCAGCACGCCGGCCGCGGTGGCCACGCCCTTGCCGCCCTTGAAGCGGAAGAACACCGGCCACAGGTGGCCGACGAAGGCGGCCAGCCCGACCAGCGCGACCGTGCCCTCCTGCAGCCCGAAGCGCGCGCCGAACAGCAGCACCAGCAGCACCGGCACATAGCCCTTCAGCGCGTCGAGCAGCAGCGTCAGGATGGCGGCGGTCTTGTTGCCCGAGCGCAGCACGTTGGTGGCGCCGGGGTTGCCCGAGCCGTAGCTGCGCGGATCGTTCAGGCCCATGGCCCGGCTGACGATCACGGCGAACGACAACGAACCGATCAGGTAGGCCGCGATCACGGCGGCAACGGTGGTGAGGGTCTGCATGCGGCGTCTGGCAGGAAGTGGCTGGGGCCCGGGGCGCCTATTCTGCACCGGCACACTGCACCGGCTGCGCGGCCAGCAGCGCGGTCAGCACGGATGGCGGGATGCCGACCAGGTAGCCGCGCCGCCCGCCGTTGATGTAGATGCGCGGCAACGCGAGGATGGTCGATTCGACGTACACCGGCATCGCCTTGCGGGTGCCGAACGGCGAGGTGCCGCCGACCAGGAAGCCGCTGTGGCGCTGCGCCACCTCGGGCTTGCAGGGCGCGACTTTCTTCGCCCCGATCTGCCGCGCCAGGTTCTTGGTGCTGACCTGGCGATCGCCGTGCATCAGCACGATCAGCGGTGCCGCCTTCTCGTCCTCCATCACCAGCGTCTTGACGACGTGGTGCTCGTCGACGCCGAGCTGGCGCGCCGACTCGGTGGTGCCGCCGTGCTCGACGTAGTCGTACAGGTGCTCGGTGAAGCTGATGCTGCGCTGCCGCAGCAGCTGCGTGGCCGGGGTCTCCGACGCGTGGTCCTTGCGTGCCATGCCGCGAGTTTAGGGAGTTTCCATCCCCTCGCCGCGGGCGGGCCGTGACATCATGGCCGCAGCATCAGGGTGGGCGTGTCGCATGCGGAGCAAGCCATGGACAACGACCGTCAACACGGAGCCGAGGTGCGCGAGGCGCGCGCCGCGCTGCGGGATGAGCGTGACCGGCTGGCCCTGATCGCCGCCATCGCCCCCAGCATCATCCACACCTTCCGCATCGCGCCCGACGGGCATTTCAGCTTCCCGTTCGGCAGCGAGCGCCTGGCCGACGAGGTCTACGGGCTGTCGGCCGAGGAACTGCGCGAATGCGCCGACGGGCTGGTGCGCTGCGTGCACCCGGACGACCTGCAGCGCGTGAACGACAGCGTCTCGCGCTCGCGCCGCGAGGGCACGCCCTGGCGCTGCGAGTTCCGCGTGCTGCACCCGCGGCGCGGCGAGCGCTGGATCGAATCGCATTCGACGCCGCTGCCCGAGGCCGACGGCGGCACGGTGTGGCATGGCGTGCTGACCGACGTCACCGGGCGCAAGCGCGCCGAGCAGGCCTTGTACGAGAGCCGCGCGCAGCTGGAAACGGTGTTCGACAACCTCGGCGAGGGGCTGGTGATGTGCCAGCTCGACAGCGTGCTGTCGAACTGGAACCGCGCGGCGCTCGCGCTGCACGGCTTCGACAGCCTCGAAGAGGCGCG
>NZ_JBFUEB010000014.1:0-86205 GCF_056404395.1 Rhizobacter sp. P2_D12
AGCCGGGGCGGGCGTCGGCGCAGGCGCCGGGGCGGTGCCGCCGGTGGGCTGCCACAGCGTCGGCGTGCTGGCCGGGTTCCAGTTGGTGCCGGCCCAGGCGGTGTGGGTCACGATGGCGACATACAGCGCGCCGTTGTAGCTGACGACGGTGCCCACCGTGTAGGTGACGCCTTCCTTCCAGGCCGGGGCGGTGGCCTGCGCCAGCATCATCCCGTCGAAGCTCGACGCCTGGGCGGCAGCCGCCGCCGCGGGCAGGCTGGCCGCCTGCACCTGTGCCCACAAGCCGCCGATGGCCACGGCCACCACGGTCATTCCCACGCTCTTCATGATCGGTCCCTTTCAGTTTTGTTGATGACGACGCACGGCTCATGCAGTGGGCGAGCGCTCACTGCAATTTGAAAAAACACGGAAAGGGACGGCCCCTCGCAGATCCCCGGACGGTGTTGCACCGTCGCTACGGGGGCGATTCTCAGAGGGGCGTCAGCCGGCGGCGAGGGGCGGCTTGCAACAAGATGCGAGCATCCGCGCAACGCGTCGGAGGGTGGCTCCAGGCGTCATGGCGGCGCCAACTGCCGTCATTGCGGAGTCATCAACAGGTATTGAATTGGTTATGTACCGGTCTGCATTGGTACTTAACTTATTGCATCGCTTACAGATGCTTGCAATTCAGTGGCGGCGCATTCATCCGGTCAACGGGTCTCGGTCAGCCAGATCTGGCTGCTGACGCCGCGCGGATAGTACTTGGCGGCGAACACCAGGCCGTTCTTCACCTGCTCGCTCCAGCAATGGATGCTCAGCTCCGGGTGCAGCTGCCAGGCGGCATGGGCCTCGTCGGCGCGCGCGCCGAGGTGGCCCAGGTCCATCTGCAGGATCTCGCGGGCGACGAACTGGCAGACGTAGGCCTTGGCCGGGAAGGTGTTGTCGCTGCGCGAGGTGATGCGCCAGCCGCCGTCGGCGAACAGGCAGGTGTCTTCGCGCAGCACGTGGTCGGCGACGTGGCGCTTCAGCGCGGCCAGGTAGGGGGCGTACTCGCCGTCCGGTGCCAACGCGTCGCGGCAGCCGGCGAACCACGGGTAAGCCAGCGCCTCGATCACCGGCAGGATCACCGCATCGTCGTCGGGCGCCTCCAGCAGCGCCGGGATGCGGCCGTCGGCACTGGCCGAGCCCGCCACGGTCGCGGCAGCGCGGCGCGCCTGGGCGTGGGCGCGCTCGGCCAGCGCCGGCCGGTCGAGCTGCGTGAACAGCCGCTGCAGGATGACGCAGGCGGCCCAGGCCTTGCCGGCGATGTAGGTGTTTCCGGCGGCTTGGCCGAGCGACGGATCCAGGCAGTCGTAGGTCGTGATCTCGCGTCCGCCTTCGCAGCGGCTGCTGTCGGCGCGCGGCACGCCGATGCGCCGGGCCGGGTCGCGGTGGTCGCGCCGTTCCAGGCTGTCCAGGCAGCGTTCCAGCACGCCCAGCCGGCGTCGCGTCCAGGCCGGGTCGCGGCCCTGGTGGGCGTACAGGCCGGCGCACAGCGTCCAGTTCAGCAGCTCCTCGGTCGTCATCTGCGAGAAGCAGCCGGTCAGTCCCGCGCGCTCGTAGGCCGAGCGCCCCGGCGGCGCGAAGATGCCGTCCACGCCCATGTCGTGCGTGAAGCTCAGGCCGTCCGCGTCCTCGTACGAGTAGCCGGCGACGTACTGGTCGAGCACGTTGCGGATGGTCCACGGGTGGTGCAGCCCCTCGTGCAGCGAATGGTCGGGCACCAGGTCCAGCGTGTTCAGCATGTTGTACTCGCCCTCGTTGACGACCCACAGCGCGCGGCCGTCGCGTTCGAGCAGCTGGGTCGAGTAGAGGTACGAGCGGGTCGCATGGGCCACCGTGAAGCGCTGCGCCGCCGACAGCGCGCTGCCCGCCAGCCGGGCATCGGCCGCGCGGCTGGCCTGCACCGCCTCGTCGAAGCCGGCCTGCGACAGCGCGAAGCACGCCACCGACTCGACCGAATCGAACCAGCGGGCGTAGAGCTGCCGGGTCGCGATGCCGCCGGTGACGACGCCGGCGCGGTGGAAGCAGAACGCGAAGCGCAGCGTGCGCTTCTCGCCGGCCGGCACCTCGGCGCAGACCAAACCCCAGCGGCCGAGCATCGATGCGCGGTTGCTCTCGTGCGGGTCGCCCAGCACCGCGAGCGGGTCGAAGCCGATGCCCGACCAGGCGCCGGGCGCATCGGTCGCGAAGCCGCTTTCCAGGCCATCGCCGATGCCTGCGCCTTGCGCGAGCTGCAGGTGCCGCAGGCCGCGCAGCGGGTCGATGCCCGACAGGCCGACGGCCACGCGGCGCGCCCGCGTGCCGGCGCGGTTGTCGACCTCGATCTCGGCCCGCACCGCCGGCACGTAGGCGCGCATCGCGTCGGCCGCGTCGCAGGCGTCCGGGTCGGGCAGCGCACGCACCGGCGTGTACAGCGTGAAGCGCAGGTCACCGGCCTGCCAGCTGTCGGTGGCGAGGGAGAACGTCCGCTGCACCTCGTCGCGCTCGAACAGCCGCGCGCCGAGGCCGGAGGCGCCCAGGTGCGCATCGCCCTGGTCGCTGACGAAGCGCTGGCGCTCGGCGTCGTCGGGTGGTTCGCAGAACGGCAGCGTCTCGAACAGCCCGGGCGACAGCGCCGATTCCAGCGCCACCAGCACCGATTGGCCGGGCGCGCCGCACAGCTCCAGGTCCATGCCGCCGGACGCACCCGGGAAGCCGAGCGTCAGGCTCGCATGCGCGCCGGCCGGCGCGTGCTGGGTGTTGAAGAAGCGGTTCGACAAGCTCATGGGGCGGCCTCGGTGTATGGTGCCGATTCTGCAAGCGCTGCCAGCGCCGGGCCATGTCCCGATGCCGGGCCGGCTTGCCCTGAGCCGTGACACCGCGACGATTGCCATGCACCCCGCCCGTCCCGAGAACGCCCTGCCGGACTACGCCAAGCAGCCCGACGTGCGCACCACGGTGTCGATGACCGATGCCCACACGCGTCGCGTCGGCGCGCGCTGGCAGTACCCGCGGCACGACCATCCCTACTTCGAGCTGTGCCTGCTGCTGTCGGGCGAGCAGCAGGTGCGCCTGACCGGCCGCACGCTCGCGCAGCAGGCCGGCGACCTGCTGCTGATCACGCCGTTCGAGGCGCATGCGTCGAGCACGCCGGTCGCGTCGCAGCTGTACTGCGTGCACTTCGACCTCGACGACCTGGAGCTGCGCCGCCTGCTGTGCCGTGCCGGCACGCGCGTGTTCGCGGCCGACAGCGCGCTGACGCAGCGCCTGCGGCCGGCGCTGCAGCGCATGTTGGCGTTGGCCGAGGCCGGCACCGGGCTGTCGGCCCTCGCCTACCGGCTCGAACTGGGCGCCGCGCTGATGGCGCTGTTTGCTGCGCTGACCCAGGGCCTGGAGCATGAAGAGATCGCCGCCGCGCCGGTGCCGCAGCTCGCGCTGCAGACGGCCGGCCGCCTGGCCGAGCTGATCGAGCGCGAGGTGCAGGGCGGCGGTGCCGAGACCTCGCTCGAAGCCGCGATCCGCCGGCTCGGCTACACGCCGGACCACGGCAACGCGCTGTTCCGGCAGGTCTATGGCATGTCGGCGCGCCAGTACCGATCGACGCTGAAGCTGCGCCGCGCCAAGCTGTTGCTGATGGACGCGCAGCTCAGCATCGCGGCCGTCGGCGAGCGCCTCGGTTACGCGAGCGGCGCGCACTTCAGCCGGCAGTTCAAGCGCTGGTGCGGCGTCGCGCCGCTGGACTACCGGCGCGACAGCGGCGCCGCGCCGGCCTGATCAGCGTGCCAGCCGGCGGCCGCTGCGCACCGTCGTCGTGCCGGCGGCCGCCACCGGTTCGGCCGCCGCGTCGTAGTCGCGCCGCGCCAGCAGCACCCGGCCCATGTTCACCTCGGCCCAGCGGCACATCTGGCCGGTGACCTCGGTGATGCTGTCACCCAGCGGCGTCAGCGCGTACTCGACGCTGGGCGGCGTGGTGGCATAGACGGTGCGCGTGACCAGGCCGTCGCGCTCCAGCGAGCGCAGGCTCTGCGTCAGCATCTTCTGCGTCACGCCCTCGATCTGCCGGCGCAGCTCGCCGAAGCGCATCGGCCCCGGCGCCAGCGACCAGATCACCAGCAGCGTCCACTTGTCGGCCAGCAGCTCGATCACGCTGCGCGACGGGCAGCGGGCACTGTAGGCGTCGCCGGCGGGGAGCTTGCGCAGCCGGGCGCGGGACATCGCGCCGTAGTCACGGTCGGCGTCGCCGTTGACGTCACGGCCGGCAAGGGTGGTATCCATCAGGTACCTATCACACCCATGGGTGCCTTCTTTACGAGAGAAACCAGGGCGCCAATCATGCCAGCACGGGCCCGCTTCCGGGCCATCGAAGGAGATTTCATGAAAGGCGTGACACAGCACCGCTTCGGCGGCCCCGAGGTCCTGGAGCTTGCCGAGCTCCCCCGACCGAAGCCGCTGCCCACCGACCTGCTGCTGAAGGTGCATGCGGTCGGCATCAACCCGGTCGAGACCTACGTGCGCAGCGGCGCCTTCCCGCTGCTTGGCGAGCCGCCCTTCGTGCTGGGGTGGGACGTGTCCGGCGTGGTCGAGGAGATCGACCCCGGCTCGACCCGCTTCCGGGTCGGCGACGAGGTGTTCGGCATGCCCTTGTTCCCGCGTGCCGCGGGCGGCTACGCCGAATACGTGGCCGGCCCGACGCGCCAGTTCTGGCGCAAGCCGGCGCGCCTGAGCCACGCCCAGGCGGCGGCGCTGCCGCTGGTGGGGTTGACCGCCCTGCAGGCCCTGGGCGACATCGCGCAGATCGAGCCCGGCCAGCGCGTGCTGGTCCACGCCGCCGGCGGCGGCGTGGGGCACGTCGCGGTGCAGATCGCGAAGGCGCTTGGTGCCCACGTCATCGGCACCGCCAGCGCGGGCAAGCACGACTTCGTGCGCAGCCTCGGCGCCGACGAACTGATCGACTACCAGGCGGTCGACTACACGCAGGCAGTCCGTGACGTCGACGTGGTGTTCGACCTGCTGGGCAACGGCCACGGGCAGCGCTCGCTGGCGGTGCTCAAGCCCGGCGGCATCCTGGTGACCGCACTGCCGCGCGCCAGCGGCGACCTGCCGGCGCTGGCGGCCGCAGCCGGACGGCGCTTCGCGAGCGTCGCGGTGGAGCCCGATGGCGCGGGGCTGCAGCGCCTGGCCGGCTGGGTGGCCTCGGGGCAGCTGACGCCGCACGTCGGCCACGAGCTGCCGCTGCGCGAGGTGGCCCGGGCGCACGAGCTGGTCGCGCAGGGCGGCCTGCTCGGCAAGATCGTGCTGAAGGTCGCCTGAGGGAGATCAGCCCGCCGGGCGCCGCGGCCCGCTGCCGCGCGCCAGCCGGGCCTCCATCGCATACGCGATGCGCGACAGGCCGAAGCACAGCACGAAGTAGGTGATGGCCAGCGTGCCGTACACCTGCACCGGTTTCGTGAAGACCTGCGTGTTGATCTGCGTCGTGATGAACGCCACCTCGGTCAGCCCGATGATGTAGCCGAGCGAGGTCTCCTTGATCGTCGAGACGAACTGGTTCACCAGCGACGGCAGCATGTGGCGCAG
Source organism: Rhizobacter sp. P2_D12 (assembly GCF_056404395.1). Classification (NCBI taxonomy): domain Bacteria; kingdom Pseudomonadati; phylum Pseudomonadota; class Betaproteobacteria; order Burkholderiales; family Sphaerotilaceae; genus Rhizobacter; species Rhizobacter sp. P2_D12. Next base: position 5,575 of record NZ_JBFUEB010000014.1, read on the forward strand.
CGCCTGCGGCAGCACCACGTAGCGCAGCGCACCGAAGCGGCCGAAGCCGAGCGAACGCGCCGCGTCCATCTGGCCTTGCGGGATGCCGCGCACGCCGGCGCGCACGATCTCGGCGATGTAGACGCCGTCGAACACCACCAGCGCGATCAGCATGGTGCTGAACTGGTCGGTCTTGTGGCCGGTGACGCTGGGCAGGAAGAAGTAGGCCCAGAACACCACCATCAGCAGCGGGATGCCGCGCACCACGAACACCAGGGCCGTCACCGGCCAGCGCAGCGCGCGGTGCTCGCTGATGCGAGCCAGGCCCAGCAGCAGCCCGAGCGGGAAGGCCAGCACCAGGCCGAGCGCCGCCAGGATCAAGGTCAGCGCGAGCCCGCCCAGCGGCCCGTTCGGGTACTGGCCGATCAGGAAGTAGAGCCAGTAGGTCTGGATCAGCTCGATCATCGCGGCCTCAGCGGGTGCGCACCGGATAGCGGTGCTGGTACCAGCTCGCCAGACCCGTGATGGTGAGGGAGATCGTCAGGTAGGCCGCGGTCGCGAACGCGAAAGCCTCGACGCTGCGGAAGGTGGCCGATTCGACCTGCGCCGCGCGGTACATCATCTCGGCCACGCCGATGACGGTGGCGATGCTGGTGTTCTTCCACAGGTTCAGCGTCTGCGAGATCAGCGGCGGGATGGTCACGCGCACGGCCTGCGGCAGGATCACCAGCCGCATCACCTGCAGGAAACGCAGGCCCAGCGCGCGGGCCGCCTCCATCTGGCCCGGCGGCACCGCGCGGATGCCGCTGCGGATGTCCTCGGCCATGTAGGCGGCGGTGTACAGCGTCAGCGCCGCGACCGCGCTGATGGCCTCGATGTTGCCGGCGTACAGGCGTTGCTTCAGCGCCTCGGGCAGCAGCTCGGGCGCGCCGAAGTACCAGAACAGCATGTGCGCCAGCAGCGGCACGTTGCGGATCGCCTCGACGTACGACACGCCGAGGGCCCGCAGCACGCGCGACGGCGACAGCCGCAGCATCGCCACCGTGGTGGCCAGCGGCACGGCCAGCACCAGCGTCACCGCCGTCAGCTGCACGGACAGCACGAAGCCGGCCACGAGCGCGTCGTGGTACTGGCCGGACAACAGGAGGGAGAAGTCGAAGAAGGGCACTCGTCAGGAGTGTGCCACCAGGTGCATCGAACGACCGTCAGCGCCCGCGCGTGCCTGGCTTCGCGGCGGCGGGCGCGACGGTTCCTCGACGGAAGGCCTCAGCCGTCAATCTTGTCCGACACAAACTTGAAGTCCCGCGACTGGAACTTCAGCCGCGTGTTCGGCCCGTACCACTTCTGGAACAGCTTGTCGGCCTCGCCCGATTTCTCCAGGTCGCGCAGCACGCCGTCGACGACGTTCTTCACGCCGGCCTCGCCCTTGCGGATGCCCAGCGCCAGCGCCTCGGTGCTGATGCTCTGCGGGATGATCAGGTAGTTCTTCGCGGCCGGGCCGAGCTTGGCGAAGTCGTCGACGATGGACGCCTCGTCATTCACGTAGCCGACGCCCTTGCCCTGCTGCAGTGCCAGGAAGGCCTGCTGCGTGGTCTCGAAGGTCACGACGTCGACGGTCGGCACCGCCTTGCGGATGTTCGGCTCCTGCGTGCCGCCCTTGACGGTCAGCACCTTCTTGCCGCCCAGCTGCGCCAGCTGCGAGATGCCGCTGTCCTTCTTCACCAGCACCTTCTGGCCGGTGACGAAGGTGGTCAGCGAGAAGTCGATCAGCGCCTCGCGCTCCTTGTTGTGCGTGAGCGATGCGGCCAGGAGGTCGACGCGGCCCTGCTGCAGCTCGGGGATGCGCGCGGCCACCGCAAGCTGCTTGAACACCGGCTTGACGCCCAGCTTGGCAGCGATCGCGCGGCCGATGTCGACCTCGTAGCCGACCACGTCGCGCGTCTTCGGGTCGACGAAGCTGTTCGGCTCGTCGGTGCCCAGCACGCCGATCACGATCTCGCCCTTCTTCTGGATGTCGGCGAGCTGGTCGGCACGGGCGCTCACCGCGAAGACGGCGGCAGCGGCTGCGACCAGCGTGGACAGGAACAGGCGTTTTTGCATGGAGGTTCTCCTCAGCTCGTTGTAGTCGAAACGCGAAGGCTACCGAAGACCGGCCGGCGCGCGAACGACTGAATCCGGATAAGCAAAGGCGTGTCGGTTAGATGCGGGCCAGCGCCCCCTCCAGGTCGGCGCGCTGGTCGGCCAGGTCTTCGACGCCGACGCTCAGCCGCACCAGCGAATCGCCGATGCCCAGCAGCGCACGCTGCTCGGCCGGGATGGTCGCGTGCGTCATCAGCGCCGGGTGCTCGATCAGGCTCTCGACGCCGCCCAGGCTCTCGGCCAGCGAGAACACCTCGCACGCCTCGAGGAAGCGGCGCGAGCCGGCCAGGTCGGTTTTCAGGGTCACCGACAGCATGCCGCCGAACCCGTTCATCTGGCGCTTGGCGAGCGCGTGCTGCGGGTGCGATTCGAGGCCGGGGTAGTGCACGCGCGACACCTTGGGGTGGCGCTCCAGCCATTGCGCCAGCGCCGCGGCGTTCTCCGAATGGCGCTGGATGCGCAGCGCGAGCGTCTTCACGCCGCGCAGCGTCAGGAAGCTGTCGAAGGGGCTCGCGATCGCGCCGACCGCGTTCTGCAGGAATCCCAGGCGCTCGGCATGGCCGGCTTCCTCGGCCTGCTTGCCGACCACGGCCACGCCGCCGATGACGTCCGAGTGGCCATTCAGGTACTTGGTGCTCGAATGCACGACCACGTCGAAGCCCCGTTCCAGCGGTCGCTGCACGTAGGGGCTGGCGAAGGTGTTGTCGGCCACCGCGATCAGGTTGTGCTCGCGCGCGATGCGGGCGATGGCCTCCAGGTCGGTCAGCTTCAGCATCGGGTTGCTCGGCGTCTCGACCCAGACCATCTTCGTCTCGGGGCGGATGGCGGCGCGCAGCGCCTGCGGGTCCGACAGGTCGACGAAGCTGAAGCGGTGCCCGGCGCTGCGCGTGCGCACCTTGTCGAACAGCCGGAAGGTGCCGCCGTACAGGTCGTCGCTGGCGACGATGTGCGCATTGGCGTCCAGCAGCTCCAGCGTGGTCGAGATGGCCGCCAGGCCGGAGGCGAAGGCGAACGCGCGCGTGCCGCCTTCGAGGTCGGCGACGCAGCGCTCCAGCGCCCAGCGCGTCGGGTTGTGCGAGCGGCCGTAGTCCAGGCCCTTGTGCACGCCCGGGCTCTGCTGCACGTAGGTCGAGGTGGCGTAGATCGGCGGCATGATCGCGCCGGTGCTCGGGTCGGGCGACTGCCCCGCGTGGATCACGCGGGTCGCGAAATGGTGGTGGTCCTTGGAGCTCATTGGCGTGCCTTGCGCAAGTGATTCAGAAGATCGAAACGGGTGATCAGGCCGAAGAATGTATCGCCGTCGGCGACGATCGCGACCAGGCCGCGGTCCAGCACCTGGCGCAGCGCGGCGATGCTGGAACCGGGGCGCAGCGTCTCGAGCGCCGTGCTCATCGCCGAGCTGACGGTGCCGACGTAGTTGTCCGGGTCGCCGCTCAGCTTCATCAGCACGTCCGATTCGTCGATCACGCCGGCCAGCCGGCTGCCGTCCAGCACCGGCAGCTGCGACACGTCGGCCAGGCGCATGCGCTGGAAGGCGGTCAGCAGCGTGTCGTCGGGCGTCACCGAGATGACGCTGCCTTCGTCGAGGCGGCGCGACACGATGTCGCGCAGGTCGCCGTAGCGCTGCCGCGCGAGCAGGCCTTCGTCGATCATCCAGCTGTCGTTGTAGACCTTGGACAGGTAGCGCGTGCCGGTGTCGCAGACGAAGGTGGCGACGCGCAGCGGCTGGGTTTGCGCGCGGCAGAAGCGCAGCGCCGTGGCCAGCAGCGTGCCGGTCGATGAGCCGCCCATCAGGCCTTCGGCGCGCAGCAATTCGCGCGCGGTCGCGAAGCTTTCTTCGTCCGGGATGGAGTAGGCGTGCTTGATGCCCGACAGGTCGGCGATCGGCGGGATGAAGTCCTCGCCGATGCCTTCGACCGCCCACGAGCCGGCCGCGCCGTGCGAGCCGGTCAGCACCTGGTCGGCGAGGATGGAGCCGACCGGGTCGGCCAGCACGAATTCGAGCTTCGGCTGCACGCCGCGGAAGTAGCGCGTCAGGCCGGTCAACGTGCCCGACGAGCCGACGCCGACGACGATGGCGTCCAGGTCATGGCCGCTCTGTTCCCAGAGCTCGGGCCCGGTGCCGCGCTCGTGCGCGAGCGGGTTGTTCGGGTTGTTGAACTGGTCGGCGAAGAAGGAGTTGGGGATTTCCTGGGCCAGGCGGGCTGCGTAATCCTGGTAGTAGGCCGGGTGGCCCTTGCCGACGTCGGAGCGCGTGGTGTGGACTTCGGCGCCAAGGGCTTTCAGGTGCAGCACCTTCTCGGTCGACATCTTGTCGGGCACGACCAGCACCACGCGGTAGCCCTTGGCGCGCGCCACCAGCGCGAGGCCGAGGCCGGTGTTGCCGGCGGTCGCCTCGACCACGGTGCCGCCGGGCTGCAACAAACCGTCGCGCTCGGCCGCCTCGATCATCGAGACGCCGATGCGGTCCTTGATGGAACCGCCGGGGTTCTGCGATTCGAGCTTGAGCAGCAGCGTGCACGGGCCGGTGTCGAGGCGCGTCACGCGCACCAGCGGCGTGTTGCCGATCAGGTCGAGCACCGCGGGATGGGTGGTGGCGTTCATGGGTTTGTCTCCAGGATGAGCGAGGCACGCGCCTCGTGAGCACGTGCCTCGTAGCCCGGATGCTAATCCGGGGTGTGCGCATGAACCGAACGGGGTTATCGCCGGTTCGCCAGCCGGGCCACCACCGCGATGAAGCGGTCCACCTCGTCGCAGGTGTTGTAGAACGCGAGCGACGGCCGCACCGTGGCCTCGAGCCCGAAGCGCCGCAGGATCGGCTGCGCGCAGTGGTGGCCGGTGCGCACCGCGATGCCCTCGCGGTTCAACGCCTGCCCGACCTGGTCGGTCGAATACCCGTCGAGCACGAACGACAGCACGCTCGCCTTCTCGTCGGCCGTACCGACCAGCCGCACACCCGGGATCGGTCGCAGCGCGTGAGTGGCATACCCCAGCAGCGCATGCTCGTACTGCGCGATCGCGTCCAGCCCGAGCCGCTGCACGTAGTCGATCGCCGCCCCCAGCCCTACCGCGTCTGCGATGTTGCCGGTGCCGGCCTCGAAGCGCGTCGGTGCGCCGTGGTACACGGTCTTCTCGAAGGTGACGTCGGCAATCATGTTGCCGCCACCCTGCCACGGCGGCATGTCTTCCAGGATCGCCTGCTTGCCGTACAGCACGCCGATGCCGGTCGGCCCGAACAGCTTGTGGCCGGAGAACACGAAGAAGTCGGCATCCAGCGCCTGCACGTCGACCCGCATGTGCGACACCGACTGCGCGCCGTCGACCAGCGCTTTCGCGCCGGCCGCATGGGCGAGGGCCACGATCTCCTGCACCGGCACCACGGTGCCCAGCGCGTTCGACACCTGCGTCACCGACACCAGTTTCGTCTTCGGCCCGAGCAGCTTGCGGTATTCGTCCAGCCGCACCTGCCCGCTGTCGTCGACCGGGATCACGCGCAGCACCGCGCCCTTCTCGGCGGCGAGCTGCTGCCACGGCACGATGTTCGCGTGGTGCTCCAGGTGCGAGACGACGATCTCGTCGCCGGCGCCGATGTGCTGCGCGCCCCAGCTCTTGGCCACCAGGTTGATCGCCTCGGTGGTGCCGCGCACGAACACGATCTCGTCGACCGAAGCGGCGCCCAGGAAGCGCTGCACCGTCTTGCGAGCGCCTTCGTAGGCATCGGTCGCGCGCGCCGCGAGTTCATGCGCCGCGCGGTGGATGTTCGAGTTCTCGTGCTCGTAGAAGTGGCTGATGCGGTCGATCACCGACTGCGGCTTCTGCGTGGTCGCGGCATTGTCGAACCAGACCAGCGGCCGGCCGTTGACGCGTTCCTGCAGGATCGGGAAATCGCGCCGCACCGCGTTCACGTCGAAGGCCGGCTTCACCGGGGCGGCGTGGGCCGGTTCGCCGAGCGCGCGCTGGCCCGGGTGGCGCGGCGTCTCCAGGAAGTAGAACGACGGTGCGGCGGGTGCCACGCCGGCGGCCGAACTGCCGAAGCGCCCGTCCCAGGCCGGTGCCGCGGTGTAGCCCAGGTCCGGCACGCCGTTGCCGGCCACCGCATGCGGCAAGGACGACGGCGCCTGCGCGGCCAGCGCCGCCGGATGCTGCGGCGAGCTCGGCGCCAGGTTGGCACCGGGCACCGCCGCCGAGAGCGGCTGCACGTTCGGCGTGGCCGGGCCGATGCTGCCCGGCGGCGGCGTGAAGCCGGCCGGGTGTGCGTTGGCCGGCACCGATGGCACCGATGACGGAACCGCGCCAGGCCAGTTCGCGAAGAGTTCCCCCGCCAGCTTCGCGATCGCTGCCGGGTCGAGCGCGTCGAGTGTGCTCATCACTTGTACCGCTTACTTGTAAACATCGGGATACTCGTGGAACTTGCCGATCTCGACGTCTTCGAGCACGGCCAGCGCGTCGGGCGTCTGCACCGCGAGCGAGCAGTACAGCGAGATCAGGTACGACGAGATCGCGTTGCGGTTGATGCCCATGAAGCGCACCGACAGCCCCGGGCTCTGCTCGCCGGCGAGGCCCGGCTGGTACAGGCCGACGATGCCCTGGCGCTTCTCGCCGACGCGCAGCAGCAGGATCTTGCTCTTGCCGTCGGCCACCGGCACCTTGTCGGACGGGATCAGCGGGATGCCGCGCCAGGTGATGAACTGCGAGCCGAACAGGCTGACGGTCGGCGGCGGCACGCCGCGGCGCGTGCACTCGCGGCCGAAGGCGGCGATCGCCAGCGGGTGCGTCAAGAAGAAGGCCGGCTCCTTCCACACCTTGCTCAGCAGCTCGTCCAGGTCGTCGGGCGTGGGCGCACCGGTCAGCGGGAACACGCGCTGCTCGTCGGCCACGCTGGCCAGCAGCCCGTAGTCCGGGTTGTTGATCAGCTCGCTCTCCTGCCGCTCCTTGATGGTCTCGATCGTCAGGCGCAGCTGCTCCTTGATCTGGTCGTGCGGGCTGCTGTACAGGTCGGAGATGCGGGTGTGCACGTCCAGCACCGTGCTGACGGCGTTCAGGAAGTACTCGCGCGGCTGCTCTTCGTAGTCGACGAAGGTGCTGGGCAGTTCGCCCTCGTCGCGCTGCGACGAGCAGGCCACCAGCACGTCCTGCGGGTTCTTGACCTGGTTCAGGCGGTAGATGCCGGCCTCGACCGGCACCCACTGCAGCAGGTGCGTCAGCCAGCGCGGCGTCAGCGTCGCAAGCGTCGGCGCGGTCTTGGTCGCGTTGGCAAGTTGCCGGGCGGCGTGGTCGCCGAGGGCCAGCTGCTGCTGGGTGTCTGCCATGGAGGAACTCCTGAAACGAAAAACGAATGAAGTTATGCGGGGATCAGATAAGCGGCGGCAGTGTCGCCAGCGCCTGCGCGCCGATCAACCGGCTATCGCCATCAACGGGGGCTTTGTGGGTGTGTCAGGCGGGGGTCCCGAGTTCGAAGCGCGCGATCAGCGACGACAGGCTGACGCCCAGCGCCGCGGCGAGCTTGGCGGCGGTCTCGATCGACGGCATCACGGTGCCGCGCTCGATCTCGCCGAGGTAGGAGCGGTTCAGGTCGGCGCGGCCGGCGAGCTGCTCCTGCGACCAACCGCGGTCCTCGCGGGTCATGCGCACGACCTGGCCGAAGCGTTGCCTCAACGTGTTGCTCATGGCCGGCGGTCCTGGCGCGTGGTGGCCTGGGTCACGTGGCTGCCCGGCGGCACGCTGTCGGTGACCCAGACGTTGCCGCCGATGGTCGACCCGCGACCGATCACGATGCGGCCGAGGATGGTGGCGCCGGCGTAGATCACGACGTCGTCCTCCACCTGCGGGTGGCGTGCGAGGCCCTTCCGGATCTTGCCGCTGTCGTCGGTCGGGAAGCGCTTTGCGCCGAGGGTGACCGCCTGGTAGACACGCACCCGCTCGCCGATCTCCGCCGTCTCGCCGATCACGACGCCGGTGCCGTGGTCGATGAAGAAGCCGGCGCCGATGGTCGCGCCGGGGTGGATGTCGATGCCGGTGCGCCCGTGCGCCAGCTCGGCGACGATGCGCGCCAGCAGCGGCACGCCCAGCTCGTACAGCCGGTGCGCGATGCGGTGGTGCACCATCGCGTCGATGCCGGGGTAGCACAGCAGCACCTCGTCGACGCTGCGGGCGGCCGGGTCGCCGTGGAAGGCGGCGAGCACGTCGCTGTCGAGCAGGCCGCGGATGCCGGGCAGCGACGCGGCGAAGCGGCGCACCAGGTCTTCGGCGTCGACGTCGTGCTGGCCGGCATGGCGCAGCTCCAGCCGCACCTGGGCGCACAGCGCATGCAGCAGCGAGTCGAGCGTGTGGCCGATGTAGCGGTCCTCGTTGTCCTGGCGCAGGTCCGGCGGGCCCAGGCGCATCGGGAACAGCACGCCGCGCAGCGCGTCGACGATGCCCTGCAGCGCTTCGCGCGATGGCAGCTCGCGGCCGCCGGGCTCGCGCGGGCGCTGTTGCGCATCGCGCCAGCGGGTGCGGGCGGCGCGCAGGCCGGTGACGACCTCGTCGATGTCGAAGCTCATGGTGACGGCCCGGGCATCAGTCTTGAATCCACGGCAGCCCGTGGAAGCGCCAACCRTCCTCGTGGCCGCGTTGTCCGTGGGCATTCAGCTCGCCTTCGAAGCCTTCGCTGACGTTGAAGGCCTGCGTGAAGCCGGCCTTGGCGGCCGCCTCGGCCGCGAGCGCCGAGCGCTTGCCGCTGCGGCACAGCAGCAGCACGACGGCCTGCTTGGGCGCCTTGGCCTCCAGTTCGCGCACGAAGCGCGGGTTGCGCGTCAGGCTGGTGCCGGTGGCCCAGGGCACGTGCACGCTCTCGGCGACGTGGCCGACGAACTTGCGCTCTTCGGCCGTGCGCACGTCGACCAGCACCGCCTGGCCGCTGCGTGTCAGCGCCCAGGCGTCAACGGGCGACAGGCTGCCGGAGAACGGCAGGTTGCCGTCACGGGCGCGCTGGCGGGCTTCATCGAGCACGGTGGCGCGGGGGAATTCTGCAAGCACTGCGGACATCGGCGGTCTCCTTCATCAATCAAGGTCGGATGAAGGCTATCGCCACCAATTGCGGCGGCGAACGAAGAAAAGCGCGCTTCGATATGCGGTCGCGACAGGCACGGCATGAGCACATCCGAAAAGCTTCGTTCGGCCGGCGCGGCCGCGGCCCTACCGTGCAGTCCTCAGGAGAAGTCGCATGGAACACACCACACGTCGCGCATCGCGGGCCCAGTCGCTGGCCATCGCCCTGGCCTTGATCGCCGCGGCGGGCCTGGCCAACGCGCAGGTCCGCATCGCCTACCAGACCGTCGTCGAACCGGCCAAGGTGGCGCAGGCCGACGGCCTGTACGAGAAGGCCACCGGCCAGGCCATCGAATGGCGCAAGTTCGAGAGCGGCGCCGAGGTCATCACCGCCGTCGCGTCGGGCGACATCCAGATCGGCTACGTCGGCTCCAGCCCGCTGGCCGCCGCGGCCAGCCGCGAGCTGCCGATCGAGACCATCCTGGTGGCGGCCGAGATCGGCAGCGCGGAAGCCCTGGTGGTGCGCAACGGCTCGGGCATCGCGAGTCCGGCCGACCTGGTCGGCAGGAAGGTCGCGGTGCCGTTCGTGTCGACCACGCACTACAGCCTGCTGGCGGCACTGAAGCACTGGGGCATCGACGCGAAGAAGGTGACCATCGTGAACCTGCGCCCGACCGAGATCACCGCCGCCTGGCAGCGCGGCGACATCGATGCCGCCTACGTGTGGGATCCGGCGCTCGGCAAGCTCAAGGAGAACGGCAAGCTGCTGACCACGTCGGCCGAGGTGGCCACCTGGGGCGCACCGACCTTCGACGCGTGGATCGTGCGGCGCGATTTCGCGCAGAAGAACCCGGCCTTCGTCGCGCAGTTCGTCAAGGTCACCGGCGAGGCGTATGCGGCCTACCGCAAGGATGCAAAGGCCTTCGTCGCGAACGCGGCCAACGTCGACAAGATCGCCCGGCTGACCGGCGCCGCGGCCGCCGACGTACCCGAGCTGCTGGCCGGCTCGAAGTTCCCGACCCTCGCGGAGCAGGCTTCACCTGCGCTGCTCGGCGGCGGGACTGTCAAGGCGTTGACCGACACCGCGAAGTTCCTGAAGGAGCAGGGCAAGGTCGACAAGGTGCTGGCCGACTATGGCAGCCATGTGACTGCGAAACACGTGCAGGCCGCGGCCAAGGCCTCGGGCCAGGCGGTCGCGGCAGCACGCTGAAGCGACACGGAAGAGAAACGAAAGAGGACACCAAGGAGTTCACGCCGTGGTCGAGCTGCAGGCGGTCACTGTAGGGTACCGGGGTGCTGCAGGGTCGACCACGGCTGTGAACACCCCGGTTCTGGATGCCATCGATTGGCAGATTTCGCAAGGCGCGCTGGYGGTGCTGCTGGGTCCGTCGGGCTGCGGCAAGTCCAGCTTGCTGAATGTCATCGCCGGCTTCGTGACGCCCAGCGGGGGGCGGGCGTCGGTGTCGGGCCGGGCGATCACCGGGCCGGGTGCGGACCGCGGCGTCGTGTTCCAGGACGACGCGTTGCTGCCGTGGCTGGACGTGCTGAACAACGTCGCCCTGCCCTTGCGCCTGCGCGGTGGGGGCCGCGCAGCGCGCGAGGACAAGGCCCGCGAGTTCCTCGCGCTGGTCGGGCTGGAGGGCTTCGAGTCGCGGCCGGTGTGGGAGCTGTCGGGCGGCATGCGCCAGCGCGTCGGCATCGCGCGTGCACTGGCGGCCGACCCCGAGGTGCTGCTGATGGACGAGCCCTTCGGCGCACTGGATGCGCTGACGCGCGAGCGCATGCAGGAGCTGCTGCTGAAGGTGTGGCAGGCCACCGGCAAGACCATCGTGCTGGTGACGCATGGCGTCGAGGAGGCGGTGTTCCTGGCGACCGACCTGGTCGTGCTGTCGCGCCGGCCGGCGCGCATCGTGCAGCACCGCTTGCTGGACTTCGGACGCCGCCACGCGCAGGGCGAGGCGGCGCGGGCGATCAAGTCGCTGCCTGAATTCGTCGCGGTGCGCGAGCAGGTGCTGGGCGCGGTGTTCGCGCAGGACGAGGCGCTGCATTGAGCCGGGCATGGACGACGCCATCTCCCCGATGACCGTGCGCGCGCTGGCGCAGCCCGCCGAGCCGCCGGTGCGCGAGGCCATCGCCCCGCCGTGGTCGCGCCCGGTCGTGATCAGCCTGCTGAGCGTGCTGGTGCTGCTGGCCGCGTGGCAGGCGGTCACCGCGGCGCGCTGGATCGAGCCGCTGTTCCTGCCGCCGCCCGCCGCCGTGTGGGAGAAGTTCGCGCGCGTGGCTGGCGAGGGCTACATGGACGCCACGCTGTGGCAGCACGCCGGTGCGAGCCTCGCGCGCGTCGCGCTGGCGCTGGGCATCGCGGTGCTGACGGCGATCCCGCTCGGTTTGTGGATGGGCTTGTCGCCTACAGCGCGCGGCGTGTTCGACCCGCTGATCGAGTTCTACCGGCCGGTGCCGCCGCTGGCCTACCTGCCGCTGATCGTGATCTGGTTCGGCATCGGCGAGCTGTCGAAGGTGCTGCTGATCACGCTCGCGATCTTCGCGCCGCTGGTGATCGCCACCGCGACCGGCGTGCGCCAGGTCGACGAGACGCGCCGGCGCGCCGCGCAGGCCTTCGGCGCGACGCGCTGGCAGCTGCTGCGCCACGTGGTGCTGCCGAGCGCGCTGCCCGAGATCCTGACCGGGCTGCGCGTCGGGCTGGGGGTCGGCTGGTCGACGCTGGTCGCCGCCGAGCTGGTGGCCGCGACGCGCGGGCTGGGCTTCATGGTGCAGGCGGCCGCGCAGTTCCTGGCCACCGACATCGTGCTGCTGGGCATCTTCACGATCGCGCTGATCGCGTTCGGGCTGGAGCTGGGGCTGCGCGCGCTGCAGCGGCGGTTGGTGCCGTGGCAGGGGCGCGCGTGAACTGCCGGCGCCGCTTGCGCGTATGCTCGACGGCCTGACGGCCGAGCACGACATGGTGAAGTCCTTTCCCGCCCATCGCTTTGCCCGCGCGCCCGACGAGCGCGTGCGCTGGGACGAGGCGCGTGCGAAGAATCCGCCGGTGATTCTGCTGGGCGACAAGCCGTTCTGATGGCGCCGTCGCTGCAGCAGCACGTGCCGGTGATCGACCTCGCGTCGCCGGAGGCATCGGTGGCGCGGCAGATCGGCGAGGCCTGCCGGGCGCATGGCTTCTTCTACGTCGTCGGGCACGGCGTCGACGAAACGCTGATGGATCGCCTGGAGGACCTGAGCCGCCGCTTCTTCGCGCTCGACGAGCCGACGAAGCTGCAGTGGCGCATGGCGCTGGGCGGCCGCGCGTGGCGCGGCTACTTTCCGCTCGGCGGCGAGCTGACCTCGGGCCGGCCCGACTGGAAGGAAGGCCTGTACCTGGGTGAGGAGCTTGGCGACGAGGACCCGCGCGTGCAGGCGTGCACGCCGGTGCATGGCCGCAACCTGTTCCCCGAGCACCCGGCGCTGCCCGGCTTCCGCGAGACCTTGCTCGCGACGATGACGGCATTGACCGGCCTCGGTCACCGCCTGATGCGCCGCATCGCGCAGAGCCTGGAGCTGCCACCTGACTACTTCGACAAGCGCTGCACCGCCGACCCGCTGATCCTGTTCCGGCTGTTCAACTACCCGACACGCCCGGTGCCGGCCGGCACCGAGGCGCAGTGGGGCGTCGGCGAGCACACCGACTACGGGCTGCTGACGCTGCTGCGCCAGGACGACGTCGGCGGCCTGCAGGTGAAGACCCGCGAGGGCTGGATCGAGGCACCGCCGTTGCCGCACAGCTTCGTCTGCAACATCGGCGACATGCTGGACCGCATGACCGGCGGGCTGTACCGCTCGACGCCGCACCGCGTGCGGCTCAACACCTCGGGGCGCGACCGCCTGTCGTTCCCGTTCTTCTTCGATCCGGCGTTCGACGCGCGGGTGCAGCCCATCGAAGGCCTGCCGCCGGCCGACGACGACAGCGCGACGCGCTGGGACCGCGCGAATCCGCATGCGTTCGACGGGACGTATGGGGACTACCTGCTGGGCAAGGTGGGGAAGGTGTTTCCGCAGTTGCGCAACCAGGTGCTGTGACGCCGGGGAATTTCTCTCAACAATGTTGAGAGTTTTGATGGGCAGGCCCCGGATTGGCATCCGGGCTACGCATCCGCATAAGCAAAACCGCTTTCATTCGTTGGCGTTCCGAACCGCGGTCCCTATCGTGGCGGCTCGTTGTCATCACCGGGCCCACCCCGCCCGACCCGCCATGAAGATCGTCAGCATTTCCGGCAGTCCCTCGCTCCGATCGCGTTCGGGTTGGCTGCTGCAACTGGCCCGGACCCGCCTCGAAGGCTCGGCCGACAGCAGCCACCTGATCGCGGTGCGCGAGCTGCCCGCGGCCCCCTTGCTGCACGCCGACACCCAGAACCCGGCGATCCGCGAGGCCGTGGCCCACGTGCGCGATGCCGACCTGCTGATCGTCGCGACGCCCATCTACAAGGCCGCCTACAGCGGCCTGCTCAAGCTCTTCCTTGACCTGCTGCCCACCGACGCGCTGCGCGGCAAGACCGTGCTGCCGCTGGCCACCGGCGGCAGCCTGGCCCACCTGCTGGCGCTCGACTACGCGCTCAAGCCGGTGCTGTCGGCGCTCGGTGCGCGCGACATCCTCGATGGCGTGTTCGCCACCGATGCGCAACTGCTGCCGCACGAGTCCGGCGGCTACGCCCCCGACGACGCGCTGGTCGAACGCCTCGGCCGCGCACTGCAACCCTTGTCTCCTCGCCCGCTTGCCATGAACGCCGGGTGATTCGACACCCCGGTGCCGTTGCGGGCCGGGGTGTCTCTTTCCAAGGAAGTACCTCCCATGAAGCTGCCCATCGATTCGATCCTGTCGTCGCGTCGCCGCTGGCTGGGCCTGGCGCTCGCCGCCAGCCTCGCCGCCGCCCCCGCCTTTGCGCAGACGAAGACCGAGCTGCGCATCGGCTACCAGAAGTACGGCACGCTGACGCTGCTGAAGGCGCGCGGCGACCTGGAGAAGCGCCTCGCGCCGCAGGGCGTCGAGGTCAAGTGGACCGAGTTCCCGGCCGGGCCGCAACTGCTCGAAGGCCTGAACGTCGGCTCGATCGACTTCGGCACCGTCGGCGAAGCGCCGCCGATCTTCGCGCAGGCCGCCGGCGCCGACCTGGTCTACGTCGCCAACCAGCCGCCCGCGCCCGCCGGCGAGGCCATCGTCGTCGCCAAGGGTTCGTCCCTGCGCTCGGTCGCTGAACTCAAGGGCAAGAAGGTCGCGCTGAACAAGGGCTCCAACGTCCACTACCTGCTGGTCAAGGCGCTCGAGAAGGCCGGCGTCAAGTACGGCGAGATCCAGACCGTCTTCCTCGCACCGGCCGATGCGCGCGCCGCGTTCGAGCGCGGCAGCGTCGATGCGTGGGTGATCTGGGATCCGTTCCTCGCCGCGGCCGAGAAGCAGCTGGGCGCCCGCGTGCTCGCCGACGGCAAGGGCCTGGTCGCCAACCACCAGTTCTACCTGGCCTCGCGGCCTTATGCCGACAAGCAGCCGCAGGTGATCCGCGCCATCGTCGAAGAACTCGCCAGGCTGGACCGCTGGGCCGAAGGCAACAGCCGCGAGGTCGCGACCTTCCTCGCACCGCAGATCGGGCTCGACCTCGGCGTCGCCGAGGTGGCCGCCGGCCGCTTCGCCTACGGCATCGTGCCGATCACGCCCGCCGTCGCCGCGCAGCAGCAGAAGATCGCTGATGCGTTCTTCGAGCTGAAGCTGATCCCGAAGGCGATCCGCATCTCCGATGCGTTGCCGTCGGCCTTGAAGACGGCGGCGAATCCATGAGCACGCGGCGGCAACTGCTGCAGGCCTCGCTCGGTGCGGCGGCGGCCTCGTTCGCCGGCCTGCCGCGCGCAGCGGAGCCGGTGCCGGCCCAGCTGCGCATCGGTTTCCAGAAGGCCGCCGTCAACCTGGTCGTGCTGAAGCAGCAGGCCGCGCTGGAAAAGCGCTTCGCCGGCAGCACCGTCAAGTGGATCGAGTTCCCCGCCGGCCCGCAGCTGCTCGAAGCGTTGGCGGTCGGCAGCCTCGAGTTCGGCCTGACCGGCGACACGCCGCCGGTGTTCGCGCAGGCGGCCGGCAAGGAGCTGCGCTACGTCGGCGCCGAGCCGCCGAAGCCGCTGTCGTCGGCCATCCTCGTCAAGCCCGATGCGCCGCTGAAGGCGCTGGCCGACCTGAAGGGCCGCAAGCTCGCATTGCAGAAGGGCAGCAGCGCCCACTACCTGGCGGTGCGTGCGCTCGACAAGGCCGGCCTCGCCTGGACCGACATCCAGCCGGTCTACCTGGCACCCGCCGATGCGCGCGCCGCCTTCGAGCGCGGCAGCGTCGACGCCTGGGCGATCTGGGACCCGTACTACGCCTCGGTCGAGCTCGACCTGAAGCCGCGCGTGCTCGCCAATGGCCGCGACCTGTCGAGCAACAACTCGTTCTACCTCGCGTCGCGCGCACTGGCCGAGCAGCACCCGCAGGCGGTGCTGACGCTGCTGGCCGAGCTGTCGCGCGCCGATGCCTGGGTGCAGGCGAACCGCAAGGAGGCGGCGCAGCTGATCGCCGACTTCAGCGGCCTGAGCCTCGCGACCACGCACCTGTTCATCTCGCGCCGGCCGGTCTCGCCGACGGCGCCGCTGACGCCGGCGATCGTCGCCGACCAGCAGCGCGTCGCCGACGCATTCGCGCGGCTGAACCTGATCCCGCAACCGGTCCGCGTGGCCGACATCGTCTGGTCACCGTCCTCCAAAGCCCTATGAAGATCCTCTGGTTCATCCCCACCCACGGCGATTCGCGCTACCTCGGCACCAGCAAGGGCGCGCGCGCCGCCACCTTCGACTACTTCAAGCAGGTTGCCATCGCCGCCGACAGCCTGGGCTACGAAGGCGTGCTGCTGCCCACCGGTCGCTCCTGCGAAGACTCGTGGGTGCTGGCGGCCAGCCTGATCGACGCGACGCGCCGCCTCAAGTTCCTGGTCGCGCTGCGACCGGGCCTGGTGCAACCGGTGCAGTCGGCGCGCATGGCGGCCACCTTCGACCGGCTGTCGGGCGGTCGCCTGCTGGTCAACCTGGTGACCGGCGGCGATGCCGAAGAACTGGAAGGCGACGGCCTGTTCCTGCCGCACGCGCAGCGCTACGAGCTGTCGCGCGAGTTCCTGACGATCTGGCGCGACGTGCTCGCGAAGAGCCACGACAACGAAGCCGTCAGCCACGACGGCGAGCACCTGCGCGTCAAGGGCGGCAAGGTGCTGTACCCACCGATCAACAGGCCGTACCCGCCGATCTTCTTCGGCGGCTCGTCGGAGGAAGCCCACGAGCTGGCCGCACAGCAGCTGGACACCTACCTCACCTGGGGCGAGCCGCCGGCGGCCGTGGCGGCCAAGGTGGCCGACATCCGCGCGCGGGCCGCCAGGCACGGCCGCACGCTCGAGTTCGGCATCCGCCTGCACGTGATCGTGCGCGAGACCGAGGACGAGGCCTGGCGTGCCGCGGCCGAGCTGGTGTCGCACCTGGACGAAGAAACCGTCGCGCGTGCGCAGCAGAAGTTCGCGCAGATGGATTCGGTCGGCCAGCGCCGCATGGCCGAGCTGAACAAGGGCAAGTTCAACCCGAAGAACGTGCGCGAGGGGCTGGAGGTTTCGCCCAACCTGTGGGCCGGCGTCGGCCTGGTGCGCGGCGGGGCCGGCACCGCGCTGGTCGGCGACCCGCAGCAGGTGGCCGACCGCATCCAGGAATACGCGGCGCTCGGGCTGGAGTACTTCATCCTCAGCGGCTACCCGCACCTGGAAGAGGCACACCGCTTCGCCGAGCTGGTGTTCCCGCTGCTGCCCATCAACCTGCGCGAACGGCTGGCGGGCCAGGTGCTGACCGGCCCGTTCGGCGAGGTGGTCGCCAACACCTACGTCCCGAAAGTCTCGCAGAGCTGACCATGTCCGACTTCCGCAGCGTCGACCACGTGCAGTTGCCGATTCCGCTGGGCGGTGCCAGGCAGGCGCGCGCCTTCTACGAAGAGGTGCTGGGCCTGCGCGAGGTGCGCAATCCCGAACTCGACCGGCCCGGCCTGCTGCGCTACTCGCTCGGCTGGCAGCGGCTCGACCTGAGCGAGGGCCACTACACCGGCGTCGCGCCGCAGGCCCACCTGGCGCTGCGGGTGAGCGACCTCGACCGCATCGTGTTCCGCCTGCAGCGCGCCGGCATCCGGGTCGACGAGGCGCCGCTGTTCGACGCCAGCCGGGCCTATGTCGAAGACCCGTTCGGCAACCGCCTCGAGCTGATCGAGCCGAACCACCCCGACGCGCAGAGCCCTCGCCATGTCACGACCGTCCAGATCGCCATTTGAATCGCTGGGCCGGCGCATCGCGCCCTGGCTGCTGCCCATCGCGGTGCTGGTCGCCTGGGAGCTGTCGTCGCGCTTCGGCTGGCTGTCCACGCGCGTGCTGCCCGAGCCGCTGGCGGTCGTGAAGGCGTTCTGGAACCTCGCGCTGTCGGGCGAGATGGGGCAGCACGTGGCCACCAGCACTTGGCGCGCGCTGTCGGGCTTCGCCATCGGCGGCGGGCTCGGCCTGGCGCTGGGCCTGCTGACCGGCTCGCTGCGCAGTGCCGAGACGCTGCTCGACTCGACGCTGCAGATGGTGCGCAACATCCCGACGCTGGCGCTGATCCCGCTCGTGATCCTGTGGTTCGGCATCGAGGAATCGGCCAAGCTGTTCCTGGTGTCGCTGGGCGTGTTCTTCCCGGTCTACATCAACACCTTCCACGGCATCCGTTCGGTCGACAAGGGCTTGATCGAGATGGCGCGCAGCTACGGGCTGTCGGGCTGGGCCCTGTACCGCCACGTGATCCTGCCGGGCGCGCTGCCGTCCATCCTGGTCGGCGTGCGCTTCTCGCTCGGGTTCATGTGGGTGATCCTGATCGTCGCCGAGACCATCTCGGCCCAGGCCGGCATCGGCTACATGACGATGAACGCCCGCGAGTTCCTGCAGACCGACGTGGTGCTGGTCGGCATCCTGCTCTATGCGCTGCTCGGCAAGCTGGCCGACGTGCTGGCCAAGGGGCTGGAACGCTGGTGGCTGCGCTGGCACCCGTCGTACCAGCCGGCGGCTTGACCGATGTTCAGAAGGATCTCCGCCATGCTGCCGACCCAGATCGAGTTCCAGGGGCTGGCCTTTGCCGGCGATGCCGCACCGGTCGTGCCCCACGCGACGCCGCGGCGCAGCGCACCGGCCGGCATCGCGCTGCAGCTGGACGGGCTGTCCAAGCTGTTCGGCGAGCGCGAGGTGCTGGCCGACATCGACCTGCGCGTCGAGCCGGGCGAGTTCGTCGCCATCGTCGGGCGCAGCGGCTGCGGCAAGAGCACCTTGCTGCGCCTGGTCGCCGGGCTGGAGCAGGCGAGCCGCGGCGGCCTGAAGCTGGACGGCGAGCCGCTCGCGCAGCACCGGCGCGACCTGCGCTTCATGTTCCAGGACGCGCGGCTGCTGCCGTGGAAGCGCGTGATCGACAACATCGCGCTCGGGCTGGAGACGCCCGATGCGCACGGCCGGGCGCTGCAGGCGCTGGCGCAGGTGGGCCTGGCCGACCGCGCGAACGACTGGCCGGCGGTGCTGTCGGGCGGGCAGCGGCAGCGCGTCGCGCTGGCGCGCGCGCTGGTGCATGCGCCGCGGCTGCTGCTGCTGGACGAGCCGCTGGGCGCGCTGGATGCGCTGACGCGCATCGAGATGCAGTCGCTGATCGAATCGCTGTGGAAGCGGCATGGCTTCACCGCGCTGCTGGTCACGCACGACGTGTCGGAGGCGGTGGCGCTGGCAGACCGGGTGCTGCTGATCGAGGACCACCGGGTGGCGCTGGATGAGCGCATCGCGCTGCCACGGCCGAGGTCGCGGGGGAATGCGGCGTTTGCGGCGCTGGAAGAGCGGGTGTTGCAGCGGGTGTTGCAGACGCCCGGAAGCGAAGCCCCCGAGACATTGCCACCCATCGCCCATTGGCAATTTGCCGTGTAGCCCGGATGCCAATCCGGGGTTCGTCGGCCCATCCCGGATTGCCATCCGGGCTACTGGCACACTGGCGCCCATGCCGCCGTCCGAGCCCCTTCTCGTCGCCTGCCTTTGCGCCGCCTGGTGCGGCACCTGCCGCGACTACGAGCCCTTGTTCGACAGCCTGCGCGCCGAGCACCCGAAGCTGCAGTTCGCCTGGATCGACATCGAGGACAACGACGAGGTGCTCGGCCCGATCGACGTCGAGAACTTCCCGACCCTGCTGATCGCCCGCGGCGACACCGCCCTCTTCTTCGGCACCGTCACGCCGCACCTGCAGACGCTGTCGCGCCTCGTCCAGAGCGCCATCGACGGCAACCTGCCCGGCGTGCGCGAGGCCGGTCTGGAGGGCATGCCGGCCCGGATCCGCGCCCTCGGATCAGAAAGCGCATAAGAAAGGAAGTTTTGATTCGTTCCTCGCGTTAGGGCAGATGCCTAGGATTCACATCCTCCCCGCGGCTTCGTGCCGCCCACCCAGGACGATTTCATGACGACGGCCCGCTTCATCCGCCACTCGCTGCTCTCCTTCGCGCTCGCCGCCACGGCCGGCGTCGTGCTCGCCAAGGACATCACGCTGCTCAACGTGTCCTACGACCCGACGCGCGAGCTCTACCAGGAATACAACACCGCCTTCAGCAAGTACTGGAAGGCCAAGACCGGCGACAACGTCACCATCAAGGCCTCGCATGGCGGCTCGGGCAAGCAGGCGCGCTCGGTGATCGACGGCATCGACGCCGACGTGGTCACGCTGGCCCTCGCCTACGACATCGACGAGATCGCCGAAAAGGCCAAGCTGCTGCCCGCCACCTGGCAGAAGCGCCTGCCGCACAACAGCACGCCCTACAGCTCCACCTACATCTTCCTGGTGCGCAAGGGCAACCCGAAGGGCATCAAGAACTGGGACGACCTGGTCAAGCCGGGCGTCTCGGTGATCACCGCCAACCCGAAGACCTCGGGCGGCGCGCGCTGGGGCTACCTGGCGGCCTACGGCTTCGAGCTGAAGCGCAACGGCGGCAACGACGCCAAGGCGCGCGAGTTCATCGCCAAGGTCTACAAGAACGTGCCGGTGCTCGATTCGGGCGCGCGCGGCGCCACCGTCACCTTCGCCGAGCGCGGCATCGGCGACGTGCTGCTGGCCTGGGAGAACGAGGCCTACCTGTCGCTGAAGGAATTCGGCGCCGACAAGTTCGACGTGGTGTACCCGCCCACCAGCATCCTGGCCGAGCCGCCGGTGTCGGTGGTCGACAAGGTGGTCGACAAGCGCGGCACCCGCGACGTCGCCCAGGCCTACCTCGATTACCTCTACACGCCGGAAGGCCAGGAGATCGCGGCGCGCAACTTCTACCGCCCGATCGACCCGAAGGTCGCCGCCAAGTACGAGAAGCAGTTTCCGAAGCTGAACCTGTTCACCATCGACGAGGTGTTCGGCGGCTGGACCAAGGCGCAGAAGACGCACTTCGCCGATGGCGGCGTGTTCGACCAGATCTACTCGAAGTAAAATCGCAAGTAAGCGCAGGCTTCAATGGTCGGCGGCGGGCGCGGGAGCGCTCCGCCGCTGAGTCGCTTGTGCAAAAAACTCATAACGATTCGCCGAATGAATGGTTCACCGTTGGCGTGTCGGTCCGTAACATCGCCGCTCCGATCTGACCGGGCCGCGTCGTTGACGGCCGAAACACCATGTCCACCCGCTCCTTCTCGCCGTTCTTCTCGCCGGCGCGCCGTGCGCTGCTGCTGTCCACCGCCGGCGCCGCCGCGCTGTTCGCCTTCGCGCCCGCCCACGCGGCCGGCCCGACGCTGCTGAACGTCAGCTACGACGTCGCGCGCGAGTTCTTCAAGGAGATCAACCCGGCGTTCCAGAAGTCCTGGAAGGCCTCGACGGGTGAAGACGTCGCGATCAACCAGTCGCACGGCGGCTCCAGCAAGCAGGCGCGTGCGGTGCTCGACGGCCTGGAGGCCGACGTCGTGACGATGAACCAGTCGAGCGACATCGACGTGCTGGCCACGCGCGGCAAGCTGCTGCCCGAGGACTGGGCCAAGCGCTTGCCGAACAACGCGGCGCCCACCACCTCGGTCACCGTGATCCTGGTGCGCAAGGGCAACCCGAAGGGCATCAAGGACTGGGGCGACCTGGCCAAGCCGGGCACCAGCGTCGTGATCCCGAACCCGAAGATCACCGGCAACGGCCGCTACACCTACGTGGCGGCCTGGGGCTCGGCGATCAAGGCCGGCGGCACGCCGGCGCAGGCGCGCGAGCTGGTGCAGAAGATCTTCGCCAACGTGCCGGTGTTCGACGGCGGCGGCCGCGCCGCGACGACGACCTTCGCGCAGCGCAACATCGGCGACGCGCTCGCGACCTTCGAGTCCGAGGTCAACCTGATCAAGGACGAGTTCGGCGACAACTTCGAGGTGGTCTACCCGAAGTCGACCATCCTGGCCGAGAACCCGGTGGCGGTGGTCGAGAAGGTGGCCGACAAGAAAGGCACGCGCAAGCAGGCCGAGGCCTACCTGAAGTTCCTGTGGACCGACGAGGCGCAGGAGATCGCCGCCAAGCACCAGCTGCGCCCGCGCAGCGCGGCCATCCTGGCCAAGTACGGCCGTGACTTCCCGAAGGTCAACACCTTCACGATCGACGAGGTCTTCGGCGGCTGGACCAAGGCGCAGAAGGAGCATTTCGACGACGGCGCGATCTACGACCAGATCCTCGCCGCCGGCAAGAAGTAAGCACGCCCGCCCTGTCGTGCTGTTCTCCCGCACCCTGCTGAAGCGGCACAGCGTGCTGCCGGGTTTCGACCTGGCGCTCGGCTTCACGCTGCTGTACCTGAGCTTCATCGTCCTCGTGCCGCTGTCGGCCGCGTTCCTGAAGACGGCCACGATGACCTGGCCGGCCTTCTGGGAGGCCGTCACCGCGCCGCGCGTGCTCGCCTCCTACCGCCTGACCTTCGGCGCCTCGCTGGGCGCGGCGCTGCTGAACTCGGTGTTCGGGCTGGTCGTCGCGTGGGTGCTGGTGCGCTACGAGTTCCCGGCCAAGCGGCTGATCGACGCGCTGGTCGACCTGCCGTTCGCGCTGCCCACCGCGGTGGCCGGCATCGCGCTGACGGCGCTGTATGCGCAGAACGGCTGGATCGGCCGCTTCCTGCCGTTCAAGGTGAGCTTCACGCCGCTCGGCGTGCTGGTGGCGCTGACCTTCATCGGCCTGCCCTTCGTCGTGCGCACGCTGCAGCCGGTGCTGGAAGACCTGCACAAGGAGATCGAGGAGGCCGCGGCCACGCTCGGCGCGTCGCGGCTGCAGACCTTCACGAAGGTGATCTTCCCGATCATCTCGCCGGCGCTGCTGACCGGCTTCGCGCTCGCGTTCGCGCGCGCGCTGGGCGAGTACGGCTCGGTGATCTTCATCGCCGGCAACATGCCGCTGATCAGCGAGATCACGCCGCTGTTGATCATCACCAAGCTGGAGCAGTACGACTACACCGGTGCCACCGCGATCGCGGTGGTGATGCTGGTCAGCGCCTTCGCATTGCTGCTGGCGATCAATGCATTGCAGGCGTGGACGAGAGCGAGGCAAGGCCGATGAGCGCCGTCATCGTCGCCCCCCGCTCGCTGAAATCGGCGACCACCGAACCCGCGTGGGTCAAGTGGACGCTGATCGGCACCGCGCTCGCGTTCCTGACGCTGTTCCTGTTCGTGCCGCTGGCGATCGTGTTCGCCGAGGCCTTCAAGAAGGGCATTGGCGTCTACTTCGCGGCCATCACCGATCCCGACGCGCTGTCGGCGATCAAGCTGACGCTGATCGCCGCCGGCATCTCGGTGCCGATGAACCTGGTGTTCGGCGTCGCCGCCGCCTGGTGCATCGCGAAGTTCGAGTTCCGCGGCAAGAACGTGCTGCTGACGCTGATCGACCTGCCGTTTTCCGTGAGCCCGGTGATCTCGGGCCTGATCTACGTGCTGATCTTCGGCCTGCAGGGCTGGTGGGGCGGCTGGCTGCGCGACCACGACCTGAAGATCATCTTCGCGGTGCCGGGCATCGTGCTCGCGACGGTGTTCGTGACCTTCCCGTTCGTCGCGCGCGAGCTGATCCCGCTGATGCAGGCGCAGGGCACCGAGCAGGAAGAGGCGGCGCGCGTGCTGGGCGCGAGCGGCTGGCAGATCTTCCGCCGCGTCACGCTGCCCAACGTCAAGTGGGCGCTGCTGTACGGCGTGATCCTGTGCAACGCGCGCGCGATGGGCGAGTTCGGCGCGGTCAGCGTGGTGTCGGGCCACATCCGCGGGCAGACCAACACGATGCCGCTGCACATCGAGATCCTCTACAACGAGTACCAGTTCGCCGCGGCGTTCGCGGTGGCATCGCTGCTGGCCGGGCTGGCATTGGTGACGCTGGTGTTGAAGTACGCGGTCGAGCGGCGCGTGAGGGCGCAGAAGAAGTTGGCCGGTGAACGGGCCGAATGACGGTTGGAACAAGGCATCAAGATGAGCATCGAAGTCCGCAACCTGAAGAAGAGCTTCGGCAAGACCGTCGTCTGCGACAACCTGAACCTGGACATCCCGGCCGGCGAGCTGGTCGCGCTGCTGGGCCCGTCGGGCTCGGGCAAGACCTCGCTGCTGCGCATCATCGCGGGGCTGGAGGTGCCGGACAGCGGCACCGTGCTGTTCCATGGCGAGGATGCGACGAACACCGACGTGCGCGAGCGCCAGGTCGGCTTCGTGTTCCAGCACTACGCCCTCTTCGGCCACATGACGATCTTCGAGAACGTCGCGTTCGGGCTGCGCGTGCGGCCGAAGGCGACGCGGCCGAGCGAGGCCGAGATCAAGGCCAAGGTGACCGACCTGCTGAAGCTGGTGCAGCTGGACTGGATCGCCGACCGCTACCCGCACCAGCTGTCGGGCGGCCAGCGCCAGCGCATCGCGTTGGCGCGCGCGCTGGCGGTCGAGCCCAAGGTGCTGCTGCTGGACGAGCCGTTCGGCGCGCTCGATGCCAAGGTGCGCAAGGAGCTGCGCCGCTGGCTGCGCCGGCTGCACGACGAGATGCACGTCACCAGCGTGTTCGTCACGCACGACCAGGAAGAGGCGATGGAGGTGGCCGACCGCATCGTCGTGATGAACCAGGGCCGCATCGAGCAGGACGGACCGCCGGACGAGGTGTACGACCACCCGGCGAGCCCGTTCGTGCTGCAGTTCCTCGGCGACGTGAACCTGTTCCACGGGCGCTTCGGGCGGGGTGGTGCCGGGGGTTCCGCCGAAGAGGTGAGCTATGTGCGACCGCACGAGCTGCAGATCCTGGGCACGGCCGAAGAGGGCTCGCTGCCGGTGACGCTGTCGCAGGCGCTGACGGTGGGGCCGAACACGCGGCTGGAGTTCAAGCGCGACGATGACGGCAGCTATGTCGACGTGGAGCTGCCGCGTTCGGAGTACCAGGTGCTGCGCGAGAAGCTGCAGCTGGCGGCAGGCTCGCGGGTGCACCTGCGGCCGCGGCGGGTGCAGCGGTTCGCGAACGACGAGTTGCCGGATCCGGCGGCGATGATTTGAAGGGCGATCCGGGGCAGTGGATCACTCCTCGATGGCTTCACCGTTCAACGACCGCTCCACCGCCGCCCGCGTCAGCGTCGGCGCGAACGCCTCGATGAACGAGTACACATACCCGCGCAGCCAGGTCCCGCGCCGCACCGCCAGCCGCGTCAGGTTCACCTCGAACAGGTCGCGCGCATCGATCGCGCGCAGCTGCCGGTCGCGCTCGGGGTCGTACGCGATCGACGCGACGATGCCCACGCCCATGCCCAGTTCGGCATAGGTCTTGATCACGTCCGCGTCCATCGCGGTCAGCACCACGCTCGGCTTCAGCCCCTCGGCCGCGAAGGCCTCGTCGATGTGCGTGCGCCCGGTGTAGCCGACGTCGTAGGTGATGATCGGGTAGCGCGCCAGCCGCTGCAGCGTGAGCGGCCCCTCGTGCTTCAGCAGGTCGTGCCCGATCGGCACCACCACGCTGTGCGTCCAGCGGTAGCACGGCAGCGCCACCAGCTGGTCGTAGCCGGCCAGCGCTTCGGTCGCGATGCCGATGTCGGCCTCGCCGGACAGCAGCATCTCGGCCACCTGTTTGGGCGTGCCCTGGTGCAGGTTCAGCGTGACCTGCGGGTACAGCTGGCGGAAATCGCGCACCACGGCCGGCAGCGCATAGCGCGCCTGCGAGTGCGTCGCGGCGATCGACAGCCGGCCGCTGGTCTGCGCGCTGAACTCGTCGCCGGCGCGGCGCAGGTTGTCGGCGTCCAGCAGCAGGCGCTCGACGATCGGCAGCACGGCCTCGCCGGGCGGCGTGAGGCCGGTGAGCCGCTTGCCGGCGCGCACGAAGATCTCGATGCCGAGTTCGTCCTCGAGCTCGCGGATCTGGCGGCTGATGCCGGGCTGGGAGGTGTGGAGCACGGCGGCCACCTCGGTGAGGTTGAAACCGCAACGCACGGTCTCGCGGACCGACCGCAACTGCTGGAAATTCATTCGTGTGGGCACGGCCGCGGGGGTGACGCGGTGCGCGCATGAGTAGGTGCGCAATTCTGATGAGTGCGCCCGCCCGCCACAACGAATGTTTGCTTATGAACATATGTGACCCCGGATCGGCATCCGGGGTTGTGCCTCACGACAGCAACTGCTTCCTCGCCCGATGCAGCCGCACGAACAGGTTGTCCTCGCTGATCGACAGGGTCTCGCACACCTGCTGCGTCGGCTGGTCGTGCAGCACGCGCAGCCGCATCACGTCGCGCAGGCCGCCGGGCAGCGCCTCGATGCGCGCCAGCATCCGGTCCAGCTGCTGGCGCTGCTCGGCCACCTCGTCGGGTCGCGGCTGCGGGCATTCGATCGCCGCGGCGCCGACCGCGTCGCCGTCGTCGTCCAGCAGCTGGGCGTCCAGGCTGTCGTGGCCGGTCCGCTGGCGCACCAGGTCGACGATCTTGTGCTTCAGCACCGCCGTCAGCCACGAGCGCAGCGCCGCGCGGCCGCCGAAGCTGGCGCGCCCCGAGATCACTGCCTCGAACACGTCGTGCACCACGTCCTCGGCCAGCATCGGGTCGTGCAGCTTGCGCTGCGCGAAGCGCACCAGGTAGCCGCGGTGCGACACCATCTCCGCCCAGGACACCGCAGCGGCGGTTGCGGCAAGACCGGGCGTGGCGTGGGGGGCGGCAAGTTGCATGGCGGGCTCCGTGGAACAGTCGTTGTCGATGGACAGGACTGTGGCCAGCGCAGCTCGCACCCCCCTCGCGGAACCTCACAGGAAGATCACATTTGCGTCAGCAGGCGGTCCCGGCGACCGTAAGAAGCCGGGCCCGGCGCACGACAATGGACCCATGCCCGCCACCATCCTCGTTGCCGAAGACCAGACCGACATCCGCGACCTGATCGTGCTGAACCTCGGCAACGCGGGCTATGCGGTGACGGCGGTCGCCGACGGCGTCGCGGCACTGGCGAGCCAGAACGAGCAGGCGAGCGACCTGCTGATCCTCGACCTGATGATGCCGGGCCTGGACGGGCTGGAGGTCTGCAAGGCGCTGCGTGCCCGCGGCCGCAGCACGCCGATCCTGATGCTCACCGCCAAGGCCACCGAGCTCGACCGCGTGCTGGGGCTGGAGCTGGGGGCCGACGACTACCTGACCAAGCCGTTCTCGCTGGCCGAGCTGCTGGCGCGCGTGAAGGCGCTGCTGCGCCGCGCCGACCTGCTGCGCGCCGCGCAGGCCGGCGCCCAGGCCCAGGCCAGCACGCTGCGCAACGGTGACCTGGAAATCCTGCCGACCAAGCGCCAGGTGCGCTACCGCGGCGAGGAGCTGGATTTCACCGCGCTCGAGTTCGACCTGCTGCTGCATTTCGCGAGCCACCCGGGCCATGTGTTCTCGCGCGGGCAGCTGCTGAATGCGGTGTGGGGCTACACCCACGACGGCTACGAGCACACGGTGACGACGCACATCAACCGGCTGCGGGCCAAGCTGGAGGCCGATCCGATGAAGCCGCAGCTGATCCTCACGGTCCGCGGCGCCGGCTACAAGATGCGCGAAGCCCCACGATGAAGGATGACAGCCCCTCGTCCGTCGGGTACGCCGGCCCGGCGCTCGTCCCGGTTCGCTGAAGCTGCAGCCATGAGTGTTCGCTTAAAGATCGCCCTGACGATCTTCGCCACCGGCCTGGTCACCGCGCTCGCGGTGATCGCCACCGTGCTGTTCGCCTTCGAGCGCTTCGAGCACGAGACCACCTACCAGCGCTCCAGCGTGTTCCTGAACCGTGTCGTCACCCTGTACGACAACCTGTTCGAGATGCACGAGCGGCACCCGGAGGATTTCGACGCCTTCCTGAAGAACCTGGTGCTGTTCGAACCCGACACCCAGCTCTACCTGCTGGGCATGGACGGCACCGTGCTCGCGAGCACCGGCTCGGCCAAGCTGGCGCCGGGCTTCCGGGTCGCGCTCGATCCGGTGCGCGAGGCCGTCTCGCCGCATGCCTCCTCGTACGTGATGGGCGACGACCCCGAGCGCATGGACGCCGATGCGGTGATCGCGGCGCAGCCGATCCGCCGGCCCACGATCCGCGGCGGCGACAACGTGGCCGGCTACCTGTACCTGGTGGCGCACAAGGCCGAGCTGCCCGAGGGCCGCTGGCAGATGCTGCGCGCCAGCCTCGCGCGCCCGGTGCTGGGGCTGATCGGCGGCATCGTCACGGTGACCACGCTGCTCGCGGCGATGGTGATCGCGTCGGTCACGCGGCCGCTGCGCCGGCTCACCGACGCGGTCGCGATGCTGTCGCACAAGGGCCTGCAGGACGGCGCCGCCGACGCGCAGCCGCTGCTGCCGCCGGCCTCGCGCGACGAGTTCGGCCAGCTCACCAAGGCCTTCGGCGCAATGCTCGCGACGCTGCAACGGCAATGGGATGCGCTGCGCCGGCTCGACCACTTCCGGCGCGAGGCGGTGAGCAACCTGTCGCACGACCTGCGCTCGCCGCTGACCGCCACCGACGCCTGCCTGGAGACGCTGGACGCGCGCTGGGCCGGCGACCCGGCGCGCGCCGACGACCGCCGGCTGGTCGAGGTGGCGCTGCGCAACACCCGCAACGCGTCGCGCCTGGTGAAGGCGATGGGCGACCTGGCGACGCTGGACGAGCCGAGCTTCCAGCTGCGCCCCGAGCAGGTCGACCTGCGCGAGCTTCTGGACGACATCCAGCTGCGCTTCGCCGAACGCGCGAGCCAGTGCGGCGTGCAGCTCGAGGCGCTGGCAGGCGACGAGCCGGTGGCGGTGCGGGTCGACGTCGAGCTGTTCGAGCGCGCGGTGGCCAACCTGGTCGACAACGCGCTGAAGTTCTGCGGCACCGGCTGCCGCATCACGCTGTCGGCGCAGCGCCGCGGCGACACCGCCGAGGTGGCCGTCGGCGACACCGGCCCGGGCATCCCGGCCGCCGACCTGCCGCATCTGTTCGATCGCTTCTACCAGGCACGCACCAATGTGGCGCCCGCCACCGGCGAGGGCGGCAAGGGGCTGGGGCTGGCGATCGTGAAGCGCATCACGGAGCTGCACGGCGGCGAGGTCGGCGTGGAGAGCCCCGCCGGCCGCGGCACGCGTGTGATCCTGCGCATTCCCGCGCTGCGGGACAGCGCTGCCCTGTAACGGTGCAGGAAAACACCTAGTGCGTGCGTGACAGCGTTTGCCTAAAGTCCGCCCACTCGCGGCAGACATCCCCGGATGTCGAGCTGGGCGGGGGACTGAGGAGACAGACACAAGGCAACCGAAGCGCGCGTCCTGCACGTGAACGAGGCTGCAGCACACCAACAGGCTGGCGCTCCCGAGAGCGACCGGACCGATGACAAAATGCGAAGGGCGCCAGGTGATCCTGGCGCCCTTTCTCATTGCGTCATCGCGTCATTGCGTCATCGCGTCATTCCGGCCCCGCATGCTCGATCTCATCACCGTCACCCTCGCCTCGCTGTTCGCCGGATTCATCGATGCCATCGTCGGGGGCGGCGGGCTGATCCTGGTGCCCGCGCTGTTCAGCGTCTATCCGAACGCCGTGCCGGCCACGCTGCTGGGCACCAACAAGGGCGCCGGCGTGTGGGGCACCGGCTGGGCCACCGCGCAGTTCGCCAAGCGCGTGCAGCTGCAGTGGAGTGCGCTGCTGCCGGCCGCGGTGGCCGCGCTGGTCGGCGGGCTGGCCGGCGCCTGGACCGTCACGCTGGTCAGCCCCGACGGGCTGCGCAAGGCGCTGCCGCTGATCCTGATCGCGGTGCTGGCCTACACGCTCGCGCGCAAGGACATGGGGCGCACCCATGCGCCGCGCCACAGCGGCCACGCGCAGGCGGCGCTGGCCAGCGGCATCGGCCTCGTGATTGGCTTCTACGACGGCTTCTTCGGCCCCGGCACCGGCAGCTTCTTCGTGTTCCTGTTCGTGCGCCTGCTGGGCTACGACTTCCTGAACGCGAGCGCCAGCGCGAAGCTGCTGAACACCGCGACCAACATCGCGGCCCTGGCGCTGTTCGCGCTCAAGGGCCACGTCTGGTGGCACGTGGCGCTGGTGATGGCGGTGGCCAACGTGATCGGCAGCCTGCTCGGCACGCGGCTCGCGCTGAAGCACGGCGCCGGCTTCGTGCGCGGCGTGTTCATCGCGGTGGTGTCGGCGCTGATCCTGAAGACCGGCTGGGACGCCTTCCTGCGCTGAGCCGGACGCAGGCCCGGCGAGGGGTCGCCCTCATGCGTGCACGCGGTTCTTGCCGTCGTGCTTGGCGCGGTACAGGCAGGTGTCGGCCTCGGACAGCAGGGCGTGGTGCTCGCCGGCCGGCGCGGCCTGGGCCAGCCCGATGCTGAGCGTGACCTGCAGCTGCGGGTGCAGCGCCTGCCAGTCGTGCGCCGCCACCGCGCTGCGCAACGCCTCGCAGGCACTGGCAGCATGCGCGGCATCGCTGTCGAGGAAGGCGATGCAGAACTCCTCGCCGCCGTAGCGCGCCACCAGGTCGGTGCCGCGGCAGCGCTCGCGCAGCAGCTGGCCGACCTGGCGCAGCACCGCGTCGCCGACCGCGTGGCCGAAGCGGTCGTTGATGCGCTTGAAGTCGTCCAGGTCGCACATCGCCACCGACAGCGGATGGCCGTTGCGCTGTGCGCGCGCCAGTTCCTCGGCCAGCCGTTCGTCGAGCTGGCGCCGGTTGGCCAGGCCGGTCAGCGCATCGGTGCGGCTTTGCGCATCCAGCCGCACCAGCAGCCGCGATTTCTCCTCGTCGGCCGCCAGCAGCGCAGCATGCAGGGCCTGCAGCTGCGCGTGCGCATGGGCCAGCTCGACGCGCTTGAGGCGCTGCACCTCGGCCTCGTGGCGTGCCTCGGCCACTTCCAGCTGCACGCGCAGCGCGGTCAGCTTGCGGTCGGAGTCCTCGTTGAACTGCAGGCGCTCGGCGGCATGGAAATCCTCGTGGTGCGCCAGCGCGAGATCGAAGCGGCCGGCCGCCTTGTGCAGCTCGGCCAGCGTCTGGTGGGCGAGCGCCGTGTAGTTGCGGTTGCCGCTGGCGCGTGCCAGTTCGAGCGCGCGCTCCAGCTCGGCCTGCGCGGCGCCGGCGTCGCCGCGCGCCAGCAGCACGCGCCCGAGCGTGACGTGGGCGTTGATCTCGCCGCCGACGTAGCCGCCCGGGCCCAGGTCGGCGAGCGCGGCGCGCAGCACCTGGCAGGCCTCGTCCAGCCGGCCCTGCCGCCACAGCGTCTCGCCCAGGTTCGAGCGCAGCACCGCGCGCATGCCGTCGTCGCCCAGCGTGCCGGCCATCGCCAGCGCGCGCTGGAAATGCGCCGCCGATTCGTCGTGGCGACCGAGGTTCTTGCAGTTGATCGCCATGTTGTTGAGCACCCGCACGCAGCGGCGCGTGTCGCCGACGGACTCGAAGTGCGCCAGCACCTGCTCGTAGTGGGCCAGGCCGCCGGCCACGTCGCCGCAGCGCGAGCAGGCGACGCCCACCGACAGCAGCACGTCGGCGATCAGCAGCGGGTCGCCGTGCCGGTGCGCGGCATCCAGCGCCTGCAGGGCCCAGGCCAGCGCGTCGTCCAGCGCGCCGAGCAGCTCGCTGCCCTGCGACAGCCCGCGCAGCATCTGGGCGCGCAGCCGCAGGTCGCCGGGCGGGGCGACGTCGAGCGCCTGCCGCAGGTCGGCCGAGCCTTCGGCGTGGCGGCCGCAATGGTGCTGCGCCAGCCCGCGGGCCTGCAGCGCGCGGGCGGCGCGGGCCGGGTCGGGCGGGACGCCCAGGCTGGCGAGGGCGCGCCCGGCCGTGGCCAGCGCCTGCGCCGGCGCCGTCATGTACAGGCGGCTGCAGTCGTCCAGCAGGTGGTCGAAGGCATCGTCGGACGGGGACGAGAACGATGGCAGGGCCGGCATCGCGTGGCAGGTCGCGTCGTGGGGGCTTGCGCACTGTCGCACAGTCGGCGCGGCCGGCGTGCGAAATGCGCCCACGTCCCGGTGCCGCCGTCAACAAAGGCGGAATTCCCGGCCTGTTCATCGGATCGGCGCCGGGCTGCCTGCGTAGCATCGAGCGTGAAGAACTGCTATTCGACCGGAAATCCCCATGCCTGCCATCGACCCCAAGCTGCGTTCGCTGAACATCGACGTGCCCGCCCAGCCCGAGGCGCTGGTGCAGCTGTCCCTGTTGCTGGCCGAGGACGACGTCAACCTGCAGGCGCTGAGCCGCCTGATCGAGACCGACATGGCGCTCGCCTCGGCGGTGCTGAAGGCGGTCAACTCGTCGCTCTACGGCCTGAAGGGGCGCGTGCAGAGCGTGCAGCAGGCGGTCACCTACCTGGGCACGCGCGAGGTCGCGGCGGTCACGTTCGAGATGGGGTTGCGGGCGGTGTTCCCGCCCGCGCCGGAGCTGGAGCCGCTGTGGCAGCGCGCCAGCGTGCGCGGGCTGCTGATGGGCCGCATCGGCCAGGTGCTGAGCGTCGACCCGTGGGGCGCGCACTCGGCCGGCCTGTTCGAGGAATGCGGCAAGGCGGTGCTGTTCAAGCATTCGCAGGCGGTCTACCAGCCGATGCTCGCGTCGGCGGCCGACGACACCGAGCTGATCTACCTGGAGCACCAGGCCTTCGGCGTCAGCCATGACCTGCTGGGCGCCGCGCTGTGCGAAAGCTGGGGGCTGGCGCAGGCCGCGGTGGCCAGCGTGCGCCACCACGTCACGGTGAACGCGACGCGCGAGCTGCCGCCGCAGGTGCCGCGGCGCTCGATCTGCGCGCTGTCGGCACTGGCCAACGTGCTGATGACCGACCCGGATTCGCTGGAAGAGGTGGCGCGCGCGGTGGCGCCGCAGGCCTTGCTGGACGAGACGCTGGTGCTGCGCGGCGCGCGCAAGGTGAAGCAGCAGATCGAGGACGCCGAGGCCCGCTGACGCCGCGGCTCAGACGCGCCGCGTCGTCTCTCGAACGATCAACTCGAGCGGCGGCACATGCACCTCTTCGGCTGCGTGCCCGAGCATGCCCAGCAGGGCATGCGCCGCAAACAGACCCATCTCGTAGATCGGCTGCCGCACCGTCGTGATCGGCGGCGTCAGGTAGGCCGCCGCCGGCAGGTCGTCGACGCCGACCAGCGACACGTCGTCCGGCACCCGGATGCCGCGGCGGTACAGCACCACCCGCGCGCCGAACGCTGACTGGTCGTTGGCACAGAACACCGCGGTGAACGGCCGCCCGCTGTCGAGCAGCCGCGTCATCGCGAGCAGGCCGCCCGGCTCGGTGAAGTCGCCTTGCACCACCAGCTCGGGGTCGGGCGCGAGGCCCGCCTCTTCGTGCGCCTTCAGGTAGCCCTGGTAGCGGTCCTTGGCATCGTCGTGGTCGCGCACGCCGGCGATGTGCGCGATGCGCCGGTGGCCCAGCGAGATCAGGTGGCGCGTGGCCAGGTAGCCGCCGCGCACCTGGTCGAGCTTGATCGCGACGATGTTGTGGCTGTCCAGGTGGCGCCCGGTCACGACGATCGGCTGGTGGCGCGAGAACTCGACGATCTGCGCATCGTCCATGTGGCCGGTCAGGATCACCACGCCGTCGATGCGCCGCGTCATCAGCAGGCGCACGCGCTCGGCTTCCTCGCGCGCATCCCAGTGGCCGCTGACGATGATCGGCGCGTAGCCGCTGCCCAGCAGCCCGGTCTCGATGCCCTTCATCGCCCGCGTGTAGAACGGGCTCTCGATGTCCTGCGCCAGGATGCCGATGGTCATCGTGGTGCCGGTCTTCAGGCTGCGCGCGAACAGGTTGGGCTTGAAGTCGAGCTTGCTGATCGCGCTCTCGACCGCCTGCCGCTTGTCCGAGGTCACGCGGGCGGTGCCGTTCAGGATGCGCGAGACCGTGCTCGGCGACACGCCGGCTTCACGTGCCACGTCGAGCAGGGTGACGACGGCCGGGGTGGCCATGCGCTGGCGGACAGTTGGACGGGTCACGATGTGCTGTAGCGAAAAGACGATCCGCGATTCTGCATGGCTGGCGGAGTCTGGCAACGATTTCATAGCATTGCCGTTCCCAGATGGGGGTATGCATGAAATCGATGGCTGGAGGCCAGCATTCCGGCGGCCGTCCTGCCGGCGGATGCCTGTCGGCCGCACGGCTTCAGCCCGCACCAATGCTCGGTTTCACCGACCGGGCAGCGGGTTTTCCCGGCCTCGGGAATCCCCTGAGGGCCGGCCATCTTGACGACCGGAGGCCGTGCATCTCTAATCTGATCTACTCTGAAATCGTTTTCAGCGTAAATCGTGCTGCAACGTGGAATCGACCCGATCAGGGTCCCCCCGGAGAGGACTTTCCCTCACTGCTGAATCGCAAGGGTTTTGAGCGATTGACACCTTGGCGGCGCTCGACTGAAATCGTTACCAAATATGAAATCGATTTCAAGAGACCCGACCTGATCGAAGTTCGACCCGCGTTCGACGCGAACCTGTACAAAAGCTGGCGGAGCGAAGGCAGCCCGCCCGCGTCCACCAAGACCAAAAGGAGACTGACGTGACGAGACTGATGAAACCTCTGCTGCTGTGCGCGGCGCTGGCGCTGGCCGGAGCGGCCGGTGCCCAGACCACGACGACGCTGACCGTGGCGTCCTTCCCCAGCTTCGACTTGGCCGTGAAGGCCGCGATCCCGCTGTACAAGAAGCTGCACCCGGAGGTCGAGATCAAGCTGACCAGCCTGGCCTTCGGCGACCACCACACCGCGATGACGACGGCGCTGGCCACCGGCTCGAACCTGCCGGACGTGATGGCGGTGGAGGTCGGCTTCATCGGCAAGTTCGTCGAGTCCGGCGGCATGGAAGACCTGGGCAAGGCGCCGTACAACGGCCTGCAGTACCAGTCGAAGATCGCCCGCTTCACCGTGCCGCAGGCCATGAGCGGCAGCGGCGTGCTGGCGGCGATACCGGCCGACATCGGCCCGGGCGCCCTCTTCTACCGCAAGGACCTGCTCGACAAGGCCGGCGTCAGCGAGGCCGACCTGACGAAGAGCTGGGAGTCGTACATCGAGTCCGGCAAGAAGGTGAAGGCCGCCACCGGCGCCTACCTGCTGGCCAACGCGGTCGACATCAAGGACATCTACATCCGCTCCGGGCTGAAGGACGGCGAGGGCATCTTCTTCGACAAGAAGGGCACGCCGCTGATCAACACGCCGCGCTTCCAGAAGGGCTTCGAGCTGGCCAAGGCGGCACGCACCGCCGGCATCGACGGCAAGATCACCGCCTGGTCCAACGAATGGAGCGAGGGCTTCAAGCGCGACAAGGTGGCCTCGCAGATGATGGGGGCCTGGCTGGCCGGCCACCTGTCGAACTGGCTGGCGCCGGAATCGAAGGGCAAGTGGCGCTCGGCGCAGCTGCCCAACGGCGCGTTCGCGTCCTGGGGCGGCTCGTTCTACGCGATCCCGAAGAAGGCGGCCAACAAGGCGGCCGCCTGGGAGTTCATCAAGTTCATGACGCTGAACAAGGACATGCAGCTCGAGGCCTTCCGCAGCCTGGATGCTTTCCCGTCGCTGATCGAGGCGCAGAGCGATCCGTTCCTGGACCAGCCGATCGAGTACCTGGGCGGCCAGAAGGCGCGCCAGCTCTGGAAGGTGTCGGCCGACAAGATCCGCGCGATCGCGGTCGACAAGTACGACCCGGTGGCCAATGACGTCGTGAATGCCGAGCTGGACAAGGTGCTCGAGCAGAACAAGGACATCAAGACCGCGCTGGCCGACGCACAGGAACAGGTGAAGAAGCGCGTGCGCCGCTGACCGGCACCGATTGAACGTTCGCTGACCGAGCGTCGGCCCCCGGACCGCGTGGCACGCGCGGGCCGGGTGGGCCGGCGCAGCGCCGAGCGCCTTGCATCCATCGCCCGATCCCCCCGACACCATGCAAGCCATGCCCAAACCCCCGGTCTCCACGGCCAGCGCGGCCGCGCAGGCGCAGGCCGGCGGCGCTCGCAAGCGCCGCCGCAGCTTCCGCGACGTCGCGCCGTACGTGTTCATCAGCCCGTTCTTCATCCTGTTCGTGGCGTTCGGGCTGTTCCCGCTGCTGTTCTCGATCTACATGTCCTTCCACCGCTGGGAGCCGGCCGCGGGGCTGGAGGCGATGCAGTGGGTGGGGCTGGAGAACTACATCTACGTCGTCACCAACGACGACGGCTTCCGCAAGTCGCTCTACAACACGGCCTGGATGGCCATCGTGTCCGGCGTGCCGCAGCACCTGGTGGCCCTGCCGCTCGCGTTCTTCCTGCACACCGCGTTCGGCCGCTGGCGCAACGCCGTGGTCGGCGCCTATTTCCTGCCCTTCATCACCTCCACGGTGGCGATCTCGCTGGTGTTCACCTCGCTGTTCTCGCGCGACTACGGCGTGATCAACGCGGCGCTCACCGGGCTGTCGCACGTGCCGGTGCTGGGCTGGCTGTTCCCGTCGCAGAACATCGACTGGGCGCAGCCGGCGTACATCAAGTGGATGGTGTCGTCGGTCGTCTGGTGGCGCTACGTCGGCTTCAACATGGTGCTGTACCTGTCGGCGATCCAGACCATCCCCAAGGACTTGTTCGAGGCCGCGACCATGGATGGCGCGAAGGCCTGGCAGCAGTTCAGGTACGTGGCGCTGCCGATGCTGCGGCCGATGATCTTCTTCGCGGTGACGATGACCATCATCGGCAACCTGCAGCTGTTCGAGGAGCCCTTCATCCTGACCTCGGGCGGCAGCCCGACCGGCGGCAACGGCGGCCTCGACCAGGCCGGCAAGACGGCGGCCATGCACATGTACACGACGGCCTTCGTCGACAACGACTTCGGCACCGCCTCGAGCGTCGCCTGGCTGCTGTTCATGGTGATCGCGCTCGTCACCTGGGCCAACAACCGCCTGCTCGGCGAGAAGAAGGCCTGACGCCATGAGCTCCACCACCATCCGATTCGCCAACCCGGCCACCGCCGTGGCGGCCTACGCCATCGTGCTGGGCGGCGCGCTGCTGATGATCGCGCCGTTCTATTTCATGTTCGTGTTCGCGACGCACACCGACCGCGAGATCCTGTCGGTGCCGCCGCCGCTGTGGTTCGGCGACGACTTCATCGCCAACGTGAAGCTGCTGCTGCTGCGCCTGCCCTACTTCTGGAAGAACCTCAGCTGGAGCCTGTACACGGCGCTCGCGATCACGGCCCTGAACCTGCTGTTCTGCTCGCTGGCCGGCTTCGCGTTCGCGATGTACGACTTCCGGCACAAGGAACGGCTCTTCGCCTTCGTGATGGCCACGCTGCTGCTGCCCAGCTTCGTCGCGATGATCCCGACCGCGCTGACGATGAGCTGGCTCGGGTGGATGAACCAGCCGAAAGCGCTGATCGTTCCGGCCGCCTGCGGCGCGCTGGGCATCTTCATGATGCGGCAGTACATCGGATCGGCCATCCCGCGCGACCTGGTCGACGCCGCGCGCATCGACGGCTGCGGCGAGTTCGGCATCTACCTGCGCATCATCGTGCCGCTGATCGGGCCGGCGCTCGGCACGCTGGGCCTGGTCACCTTCATCGGGGCGTGGAACAACTTCCTCGGCCCGCTGATCGTGATGAACGACATGGAGATGTTCACCGTGCCGCTCGCGCTGCGCTCGCTGCAGGGCACCGGCCAGACGCCGTGGGGCGCCATCTGCGCCGGCTCGTCGATCGCGGTGCTGCCCTTGCTCGTGATGTTCGTGCTGGCCTCGCGCCGGCTGATCGAAGGGCTCACCGCCGGTGCGGTGAAAGCCTGACCTCCCTGCCCCCCGTTCTCCCCGTCCAAGGACCCGACCCGTGACCGACCCGACCTTCCCCCGCGACTTCGCGTGGGGCGTTGCCACCAGCGCCTACCAGATCGAAGGCGCCGCCCGTGAAGACGGCCGCGGCCTGTCGATCTGGGACAGCTTCTCGCACACCCCCGGCAAGACCTTCGACGGCCACACCGGCGACGTGGCCTGCGACCACTACCACCGCTGGGCGGACGACGTCGAGATGATCGCCGGCCTGGGCGTCGACAGCTACCGCTTCTCGGTCGCCTGGCCGCGCGTGCAGCCGCTGGGCCGCGGTGCGTGGAACGACAAGGGCCTGGCGTTCTACGACCGGCTGGTCGACCGCCTGCTCGAGCGCGGCATCGCGCCGCACGTGACGCTGTACCACTGGGACCTGCCGCAGGCCCTGCAGGACGGCGGCGGCTGGGGTGTGCGCGACACCGCGCAGCGCTTCGCCGAGTACGCCGAGGTGATGGGGCGCCGGCTGGGCGACCGCGCGGCCAGCATCGCGACGCACAACGAGCCGTGGTGCACCGCGCACCTGGGCCACGGCAACGGCCAGTTCGCGCCCGGTTTCAAGGACCCGCAGCTGACGGTGCAGGTGGCGCACCACCTGCTGCTGTCGCACGGCCTGGCGCTGCAGGCGATGCGCGCGGCCGGCGTGAAGGCGCCGCTGGGCATCGTGCTGAACCAGTCGCCGGCGACGCCGGCCACCGGCAGCGCCACCGACCAGGCGCTGGCCGAGCGCGAGTACGCGACCTTCGTGCGCTGGTTCATGGACCCGATCTTCCTGAAGCGCTACCCGACGGCCCCCGGCGTGCATCTTTATCCGGTCACTGCTGAAAACGATTTCGAGACGATCGCGCAGCCGCTCGACTTCCTCGGCGTCAACTACTACACCCGCATCTGGGCTTCCAGCGAAGACCCGCCGCGCCCGGCGCCGAAGCTGCGCGGCGAGAGCGACATGGGCTGGGAGAACTACCCGCAAGGCCTGACCGAGCTGCTGCTGAAGATCCATGCCGACTACGCGTTGCCGCCGCTGTGGATCACCGAGAACGGCACGGCCTGCGCCGACCGGCTCGACGGCGGCCGCGTCGCCGACCCGCAGCGCATCGACTACCTGTCCAGCCACCTCGACGCGGTGCGCGCCGCGATGGCGCAGGGCGTGGACGTGCGCGGCTTCTTCTACTGGAGCCTGATGGACAACTACGAGTGGAACTCGGGCTACGCCAAGCGCTTCGGGCTGGTGTACGTCGACTACGACACGCAGCAGCGCACGCTGAAGGACAGCGCGCTGTGGTACCGCGACTTCATCGCCGCCCGGCGCCAAGGAGGCTGACATGTCCACTCTCACGTTGCGCGGCGTGCGCAAGAGCTACGAGAACAACGTCGAGGTGATCCGCGGCATCGACCTCGACATCGCCGACGGCGAGTTCGCCGTCTTCGTCGGGCCGTCCGGCTGCGGCAAGTCCACGCTGCTGCGCATGATCGCCGGCCTCGAGGACATCAGCGACGGCGAGATCCACATCGGCGGCGAGCGCATCAACGACGTGCCGCCGGCCGAGCGCGGCGTCGCGATGGTGTTCCAGAGCTATGCGCTGTACCCGCACATGAGCGTCGCCGAGAACATGGGCTTCGCGCTCAAGCTCGCCGGCCAGTCGAAGGAACAGGTGAAGCAGGCGGTCGGCCGCGCGGCCGAGATCCTGCAGATCACGCACCTGCTCGACCGCAAGCCCAAGGCCTTGTCGGGCGGGCAGCGCCAGCGCGTCGCCATCGGTCGCGCCATCGTGCGCAAGCCCAAGGTCTTCCTGTTCGACGAGCCGCTGTCCAACCTGGATGCCTCGCTGCGCGTGCAGATGCGCATCGAGCTGTCGCGGCTGCACCAGGAGATCGGCAACACGATGATCTACGTCACGCACGACCAGGTCGAGGCGATGACGCTGGGCGACCGCATCGCGGTCTTCAATGGCGGCCGCATCGAGCAGGTGGGCTCGCCGCTGTCGCTCTACGAACACCCGGCCAACCGCTTCGTCGCCGGCTTCCTGGGCTCGCCGCGCATGAACTTCATCCCCTGCGTCGCGGCCGCCGCCGGCGCCGATACGGTGCAGCTGCGCGTCGAGCAGGCCGGCACGCTCAGCCTGCCCGGCGGCCTGCCGTCCGGCGCGTCGACGCAGCTGGTGCTGGGCATCCGCCCCGAGCACCTGGGCGTCGGGCGCGTCGAGCAGGGCCTGGCCGCGCGCGTCGACCTGCTCGAGCACCTGGGCGATTCGATCATCGTGCACGCCACGCTGCGCGGCACGGACAACACCGTGTCGCTGCGCCTGCCGGCCGACCACGAGGGCCTCGGCGCCGGCCAGGACATCGGCCTCGTCCCCCAGGCCGCGCGCGCGCTGCTGTTCACCGACGGCGGCAGCGCCCTTGCCCTTCACTGACCCGGACCCATCCCCATGCACGCCCGCCGGCCAACCGATGGCACACCCAGCATGAAAACGATTTCGTGCCGGAATGTGCCGCGCCCTGGAGCCCGCGAGCGCCCCCGTTTTGGCCTGCCACTCCAAAGGCCAAGAGCCGCCGTTCCGGCGAACGACCTTTCCACCCCAACAGGAGACCAGGAGATACCATGAACCACAAACCTCTGTTCCTCGCCATGGCGCTCGCGGGCGCCGCCGGAGCGGCCGCCGCCGGCCCGGCCATCGACTTCTCGGGCTACATGCGGGCCGGCGTCGGCCTGAACGCGCGCGGCGGCAACCAGGTCTGCTACGGCCTGGCCGGTGCCGACACCAAGTGGCGCCTGGGCAACGAGTGCGACTACGTGGTCGAGCCCAACATCAATGCCAAGCTCGCCGAGTTCGAGGGCTCCGACTGGCACGTGCACGTGATGCCGAGCGTCTACAAGGCCTGGTCGGACGGCCAGACCTCGCCCGACACGCTGACCACGCGCTTCGGCCAGATCTACACCTACGGCGACCACATCAGCCAGCTGGCCAACGGCAAGGTCTGGGCCGGCCGCCGCTTCTACAACCGCCTGCAACTGGGCATCAACGACCAGTTCCTCGAGAACAACGACGGCAACGGCGCCGGCATCGAGGACATGGACCTGGGCGTGGGCAAGCTGAGCGTCGCGTTCATGATGGACCCGAACTACGGCGTGCCGGGCGCCGTCAACGACACCTCGGTCAAGAACAACCGCTTCGCGATCCCGGTGCGCATGACGGGCATCAAGGACCTGCCGAACGGCGAGCTGTCGATCTACGTGACCGGCTCGATGCAGACCAAGACCAGCGGCGCCAACGGCCAGGAAGCCGACAAGCAGCCCAAGGGCCTGGCGGTCGGCGCGTACCAGACCCTCAACGGCACGCTGGGCGGGGCGACGATCTTCGGCGCCAAGTTCGACAAGCAGGGCGAGACCAAGAACAGCCGCATCGTGGTGCAGCAGACCGGCAAGTTCGGCGAATCCACCGGCTGGGACGCGATCGCCGAGTACCGCATCAACAAGCAGATCAACGATGGCGGCAACAAGTGGTTCTCGCTGGGCGCGCGCACCGACACCTACCTGGGTGGCCCGTTCCGCGCGCTGGTCGAGCTGGGTCACGACCAGGTCAAGCCGGACGCCGGCTCCAGCCTGGCGGCGGCGGCCGGCAGCACCGGCAACCTGACGATGACCAAGATCACCGGCGCGCTGGCCGCCTCGGCCGGCAAGGACCCGTGGTCGCGCCCGACCGTGCGCCTGTTCGTCACGCATGCGGTGTGGAACGAGGCCGCCCGCCTGAACCTGGGCGGCACGACGCAGGCGGTCTTCGGCGACAAGAAAGCCGGCACCTCCATCGGTATCCAGGGCGAAACCTGGTGGTGACCGGCCCGGGCCGCCGCCGGGTGGACAGGTTTTGCCGCGGTTGGGGGATCGTGCTTGCCCGACTCCCCCGGTGTGCGGCCCGAACACGCGGGCCCGGCGCTTCGGCGCGGTGATCCGCGGGACACCCCACGGCGGTGGGGTGTCCGAAGCAAGAGCGTTGGCCCGGCCTTGTGCCGGGCCTTTTTCATGGTCAGCCGGCCAGCAGCCTGCCGTCGATCGCGATGTGCAGCGTGCGCACCGTCAGCACCGCCAGCGCGAGCGTCAGGAACGCGAGCATCGCGATCGCGATCGCCTGCAGCGGCAAGGCCGGGTGCGCAAGGGCGTAGTGCAGCGCCGCATTGCTCAGCGCCGCCAGCGGAAAGCTGATGGCCCACCACCCCGGCGCGAACGGCACGTCGCGCCGGAACACCTTGGGCGCCAGCACCCCGAACATGAACAACCCGAAGTAGAAGAGCATCGACGCGAAGCGGTCGACCCCGCCGGTCATCGATGTGTAGGCGAGGAAACCCACAGCGAACGGCCCGATCAGCACCATCAGCGACGGCACCATCGCGGTCGCCACCGGTTCCTGGTGCGCCAGGCGCGACAGCACCAGCGTCAGCAGCACCAGTGCGAGCACGGTGCCCAGGGCCATCGCCGCCCAGTTGATCTCGGCGGCCCAGGCCATCGGCATCTGCGCGCCGGTGACCGCGATGTCCAGCGTCGCGACACCGGGGATCACCCAGGCGGGCACCGCCAGCTTCGCGTCGATGCTGCCGCGCAGCAGGCGCGACACGACCACGGCACTCAGCGCGAAGGTGGCCACCAGGCCGAGCGTCCACACCGCCCTCGCCGCCGCGCCGCTGTAGGGCTGCAGCACCGCCGACAGCAGCAGCAGCGAGATCACGATGGTGCCGAAGAAGTTGCCGGCCACCGGGTGGCGGAACTCCGCCAGCACCGCGTCCGGATGCCGGGCCAGCTTGGCCACGTAGCTCGCGGCCAGCACCGCGAACACGGCCAGTGCGAACACCCCCATCGCCTCGCCGATCGCGGCAGGCACGCCGAACTGCCCGGCGGCCTGGCGCCACGCGAGCGCCATGCCGGACAGGCCCATCACCGATGCGAACAGGTTGACCGGCAGGTGGCGCACGCTGGGCGGGTTGCGCAGCGGGATGGCAGGCGGGTGAAGGGCGGTGGACGGGGTGGACATGCAGGGCTCCGATGGCTGGATTTGTCGGTCACGGAAGTTTCCGCCATACTGGATCGAGCCGCTCCGGCCAAGCCCGTCGATTCCAGCCAAACATCCGGGAGCACCCGCCATGCGCATCGGCATCCTCGTCTCCCCACGCGTCCAGCTGCTGGACGTCGCCGGTCCGGCCGACGTCTTCGTCGAGGCGGCGCGCCAGCTCGGCGACCCGCGCGCCTACCAGGTGCAGCTGATCGGCACCGAGGCGGGCGTCATCCAGTCCAGCAGCGGCCCGCGTCTGCAGGTGGACGCCAGCATCGCCGACCACCGGGGCCGCCTCGACACCCTGCTGGTGGCCGGCGGCCCCCACATCGCGTCGATCGCCGGGCGCGAAGACCTGCAGCGCTGGCTGCAGCGCCAGGCGAAGGTGGTGCGGCGCATCGGCTCGGTGTGCACCGGCACCTTCGTGCTGGCCGCCGCCGGCCTGCTGCAAGGCCGGCGCGTCGCGACGCACTGGAACAGCGTCGAGCGCCTCGCCGCCGAGAACCCGGCCGCCGCCGTCGAGCCCGACGCGATCTACGTGAAGGACGGCAAGCTCTACACCTCGGCCGGCGTGACGGCCGGCATGGACCTGGCGCTCGCGATGGTCGAAGAGGACCACGGCCGCGAGCTGGCGCTGCGCGTCGCGCGCGAACTCGTGATGTTCCTGAAGCGGCCCGGCGGGCAAAGCCAGTTCAGCGCGCACCTGGCGGCGCAGACCGCCGAGAAGTCGGGCATCCGCGCGCTGCAGGACCACGTGCTGGCCAACCTGCGCGGCGACCTGTCGGTGCCCGCGCTGGCGGCGCGCGCCGGCATGAGCGAGCGCAACTTCGCGCGCGTCTTCAAGGACGAAGCCGGCATGACGCCGGCCGAGTTCGTCGAGGTGGCGCGCATCGACGAGGCGCGGCGGCGCATCGAGGCCAGCGACCTGCCGCTGAAGCGACTGGCCGACGCCGTGGGCTACGCGAATGCCGATGCGCTGCGGCGCGCGTTCACGCGGCGCGTCGGCGTCGCGCCGCGCGACTACCGGCGCCAGTTCACTTGACGCCTGCGCAGGCCGCGTCCTGCGGCGGCACGATGGTCCACAGGATGTCGTAGGTGGAAACCTTCGATGTCCCGGGCATGAAGGGCAGCGTCTGCAGCGGCGGCGTGCCGGCCGGCGCCTCGTCGGCACTGTGGAAGAGTTGCACCGAGCCGGCCTTGCGCAGCGCGGCCAGGTCGACCCACGGCGACTTGAGCGGATCCCCCGACTCCAGCACCGCCGGATTGCTGCCGGAATACACCGACACCATGCCGCCCTCGTAGGTCGGCCCGACCACGAAGCGCAGCGGGCAGGCCGTCGTCTGCTGCCAGGCCTTCAGCACCGTGTCGGCCAGCTGCTGCGCCGGGTAGAACTGGTCGGGCCGGCCGCGGCCGGCCAGCGAGGCCGGGTCGAGCACCGAGCGCGAGTACGCGGCCATCAGCGCGACATGGATCACCAGCGCCAGCGTGCACAGCCGGCGCAGCGTGATGCCGGCCACGCGGCCGCGCAGCAGCCACGCCAGCCACAGG
The DNA here is from genome assembly GCF_056404395.1 of Rhizobacter sp. P2_D12. Lineage (NCBI taxonomy): Bacteria > Pseudomonadati > Pseudomonadota > Betaproteobacteria > Burkholderiales > Sphaerotilaceae > Rhizobacter > Rhizobacter sp. P2_D12. The sequence goes on from NZ_JBFUEB010000014.1 coordinate 49,581, forward strand.
CTGATGAACTGCACGCTCTGGAAGCCCCAGTGGTCCTGCAGGCGCACGCCCATCGCCAGGCACATCACCACCAGCACCGCGAGCGGAAAGCCGAGCAACCCGAACAGCCAGGCGCGTCGCACCCGGCGATCGGCGCCCGGGTCGACGTCGGCCGGCACCGGCGCCAGCCGTTGCCACGCCGCGAGCCCCAGCATCGCGACCAGCACCGGCAGCAGCATGCGCAGGTGCACCGCGGCGAACGACAGCAGCTTGTGCACGCGCCCGGCGGCATCGAGCTGCAGTGCGGTGGTCGACGCATAGCGCAGCGTCGAGAACTGGTGATGGAAGACCCAGGCGATGTGGGGTGCGAACAGCGCCAGCGAGATCGCGATGGCGAGCGCCAGGCCGACGCGCGCACGTGTCGACGCCAGCATGCCGCTGCCGGCCAGCGCGAGGATGATGCCCGCCAGCCCGACCGCCGACTGGTACTTCGACAGCAGCGCCAGCCCGGCCAGCACGCCGAGCGCGACCCACCAGCCCCAGGAGGCCCGGGCCTCGCCCGCCCGCAGCGCCGTCCAGGCCGCGGCGGCCATGCACAGCATCATCACGGTGTTGTGGTTGTAGAGCTGGCCCTTCCAGCTGAACGCGAAGTGCAGGCCCCACAGCACGATCGCGATGCCGGCGAGTCGCACGCCCAGCAGCCGGCGCGCGACCAGCCAGGTGAACACCGCCGTGCCGGCCAGGCACAGCGCCGACAGCACGTAGGGCCAGTACGGCGAGAACCCGAACAGGCGGACCGCCGCGCCCAGCAGCCAGGTCGGCAGCGGCGGATGCTTGTGGTAGCCCCATTCGAACCCATGCGACCAGGTGAACTGCTCGAAGTGGTCGCCGGGCTGGCCGGGATTGAGCACGGCACCGAACACGGCCCAGCCGACGGTGAACAGCAGCGCGAACGCGAGCGACGGGGAGGGCATGGTGGGAAGGGACGGCGTGCGGCCGAAAGGGCGCCGCAGTTTAAACCGGGGCCTCCCTGGTACTGACCCTCTTGGCGGCGGCGTCGCCACGGGCCTATCGTCGGATACCGGCCGCCGCGCCCTTGCAGGAGATCCCTGTGCCCGATCCCGTTCGTGCGGAAGACCTGGCGCTGCAGCGCCTGTACCACTGGGAGCGCAGCGCGCCCGACCGCATCTGCTTCACGCAGCCGCAGGGCGGTGGCGTGCTGCGCGAGTTCACCTGGTCGCAGGTGATGGACGAGGTGCGCCGCATGGCCACGCACCTGCGCGCGCAAGGGGTGCGCGACGGCGTGAAGGTGGCGCTGCTGTCGAAGAACTGCGCGCACTGGATGATGGCCGACTGGGCGATCTGGATGGCCGGCGGTGTTTCGGTGCCGCTGTACCCGACGCTCGCGGCCGGCACGATCCGCCAGATCCTCGAGCACAGCGAAGCGCTGCTGCTGTTCGTCGGCAAGCTCGACGGCTGGGAGGCGATGAAGGCCGGCATCCCGGCCGCGCTGCCGTGCATCGGCATGCCGCTCGCGCCGGCCAACGCCTACCCGCAATGGGACGAGATCGTCGCGCGCAGCGCCCCGCTGCCCGGCGAGCCGGTGCGCGAGGCCGGCGAGCTGGCGACCCTCATCTACACCTCGGGCACCACCGGCACGCCCAAGGGCGTGATGCAGAGTTTCGGTGCGTTCGCGTGGTCGATCCGCGCCGGCTTGAAGCGCCTCGATGCGATCGACCCCGACACCCGCATGCTCAGCTACTTGCCGCTCGCCCACGTGGCCGAGCGCGCGCTGGTCGAGCACGGGCAGCTGGTGACCGGCATGCACCTGTTCTTCGCCGAGAGCCTGGAGACCTTCGCGAGCGACCTGCAGCGGGCCCGGCCGACGGTGTTCTTCTCGGTGCCGCGGCTGTGGGTCAAGTTCCAGCAGGGCGTGCACGCGAAGATGCCGCCGGCCAAGCTGCAGCGGTTGCTGAAGATCCCGCTGGTGGGCTGGCTGGTGCGGCGCAAGATCCTGCGCGCGCTGGGCCTCGACCAATGCCGCGTCGCCGCCTGCGGCGCGGCGCCCCTGCCGCCGGAGTTGCGCACCTGGTACGAGGGGCTGGGCCTGTCCATCCTCGACGCTTACGGCATGACCGAGAACTGCGGCGTCTCGCACGCCACCTGGCCGGGCCGCGCGAGCCCGGGCACGGTCGGGCCGCCGTACGACGGCGTCGAATGCCGCATCGATCCGGCCAACGGCGAGATCCAGATGCGCAGCCCGGGCCTGATGCTGGGCTACTACAAGGCGCCGGGGCTGACGCGCGAGGCAATGACCGAGGACGGCTGGCTGCACACCGGCGACAAGGGCGAGATCGATGCGCAGGGCAACCTGCGCATCACCGGCCGCGTGAAGGACCTGTTCAAGACCAGCAAGGGCAAGTACGTCTCGCCGGCGCCGATCGAGGACCAGCTGGTGATGCACCCGGCGGTCGAGGCCTGCTGCGTGATCGGCGCCAACCTGGGGCAGCCGATGGGCATCGTGATGCTGTCGGCCGCCGCGGCGCTGCGGGCCGGCGACGTGGCGTCGCGGCGCGAACTCGAGGCTTCGTTCGAGGCGCACCTGCGCCACGTGAACGAAGGGCTGGATCCGCACGAGCAGATGGATTGCCTGATCACGGTGAGCGAGCCCTGGACGGTCGACAACGGCTTCATCACGCCGACCTTCAAGGTCAAGCGCAACCGGATCGAGGAGGCCTATGGGGCCTTGTTCGAGGGGTGGGCGGGGGCGCGGCGTGCCGTCGTGTGGCATCCGTCATGAATTTCGCCACTAGACTGCGGCCCATGACCAAACTCGCCCTCACCTGCCTCGCGCTCGCCCTCACCGCCTGCGCCTCCGACGTCCCGCGCCAGACCGTCACGCAGGCCGGCGAGGTGGTGGTGACGCCGCTGAACGACCTGAACCTGATCCGCACCGACATCCCGGTGCCGCTGCAGGCGGCGCAGAAGGCACCCTACCTGGTGCCGACCCCCGCCGGCTGCGCCGCGATCTCGGCCGAGGTGCAGGCGCTCGATGCCGTGCTCGGTCCCGACCTCGACGCGCCGCTGTCGCCCACCAACCCGAGCCTGATCGAACGCGGCGCCGGCACCGCCAGCGGCATGGCCGTCGGCAACCTGCGCACCACGGTCGAAGGCGTGGTGCCGTTCCGCGGCTGGATCCGCAAGCTGAGCGGCGCCGAGCGCTATTCGCGCGACGTCGCTGCAGCCATCGCTGCCGGCACCGTGCGCCGTGCCTTCCTGAAGGGGTTGGGTGCCAGCGCGTCGTGCGAGATCCCGGCGGCACCGCGCGCGACCACCGGGACATGAGCATGCCCGCCTGCGACAGCCCCGAGGCCGTCGTGCAACGCCAGCTCGACGCCTACAACGCCCACGACCTGGACGCGCTGCTGGCCACCTACGCACCCGACGCACGCCAGTTCGAGCTCCCGGCCCAGCTGCTGGCCGCCGGCCATGCGCAGATGCGCGAGCGCTTCATCCAGCGCTTCCAGGACCCGACGCTGCATGCGCGGCTGGTCAAGCGCACGGTGATGGGCGCCATCGTCGTCGACCAGGAGGACGTCGTGCGCCAGTACCCCGAGGGCCCGGGCCGCGCCGAGATCATCGCGATCTACGAAGTGCGCGACGGGCTGATCCGCAGCGCGTCGTTCGTCTTCGGCCCGCCGGTGATCGGGGGCGCGGCATGACGCGTCGCGGCCGGCCGGCGCTGCCCGCGAAGTGAAGACGCTGCAGGTCAAGGTCAAGCCGAACGCCCGCAGCAGCCAGCTCGAGCCCCAGCCCGACGGCAGCTGGCTCGCCCTGCTGAAATCCCCACCCGTGGATGGCAAGGCCAATCAGGAACTGGTGGCGCTGATCGCGCAACATTTCGGTTTGCGCAAAGCGCAGGTGCAGATCAAGAGCGGCGCGTCCGGGCGCATGAAGCTGGTCCAGCTGGACGACAGCTGAACTGGCGCCGCTCGTGGCTGCCGCGAAGCGCCTTCCGAGAACCCGACCGAGACCCGTTCGATGAGCCTTCCCTACCAAGACGCGCACCGTGCCGTCCCCGAGCGCGTGGCCGACCTGCTGTCGCGCATGACCCTCGACGAGAAGATCGCGCAGATGCACGCCTTCTGGCTGCTGCTGTCCGAGGATGGCCGGCACCGGCCGCGCATGGACAGCTTCACCGGCGGCAGCGATGCCGACGCGGTGCGCCACGGGCTGCGCCATGGCCTGGGCCAGGTCTCGCGACCGCTCGGCAGCCACAGCGTCGAGCCGGCGGCCGGCGTGCGGGCGCTGAACCGGTTGCAGCGCTTCCTGGTCGAGGAGACGCGGCTGGGCATCCCGGCGCTGTCGCACGAGGAATGCCTGGTCGGGCTGATGGCGCGCGGCGCGACGCTGTTCCCGTCGGCGCTGTCGTACGGCGCCACCTGGAACCCGGACCTGGTCGAGCGCGCCGCGCAGGCAATCGGCCGCGAGGCGCGCAGCGTCGGTTGCCACCACGGCCTGGCGCCGGTGCTCGACGTCTCGCGCGACGTGCGCTGGGGCCGCACCGAAGAGACCTTCGGCGAAGACCCCTACCTGGTCGGCGTGCTCGCCACCCGCTACGTGCGCGGCCTGCAGGGCCCGCAGCGCGACCTGCTGGCCACGCTGAAGCACTACGTCGGCCATTCGGCCAGCGAGGGTGCGCGCAACCACGCGCCGGTGAGCCTGGGCTGGCGCGAGCTGAACGACGTGTTCATGCTGCCGTTCGAGATGGCGGTGAAGCAGGCGAATGCCGGCTCGGTGATGCCGGCCTACCACGACGTCGACGGCGAGCCGGCGCACGCCTCGCACCGGCTGCTGACCGAGGTGCTGCGCGGCCAATGGGGCTTCGACGGGTTGATCGTCGCCGACTACGTCGGCATCAGCCTGCTGTACCAGCACCATGGCGTGGCGGCCGACCGCGCCGAGGCGGCGGCCCAGGCCTTCAACGCCGGGCTCGACATCGAGCTGCCCGGCGACGACTGCGCGCCGCAGCTGAAGCAGGCGCTCGAGCGCGGGCTGATCACGCTGCAGAAGATCGACGAGATCGTCGCACGCGTGCTGGCCGAGAAGTTCAGGCTCGGGCTGTTCGAGCGGCCGTATGCCGACGAGGCCGGCATCGCGTTGCAGCAGCCTGGCACGCTGGCCATCGCGCGCGAGGTGGCGCGGCAGTCGGTGGTCGTGCTGCACAACGACGGCACGCTGCCGCTCGACCCGCGCGCCGGCCGGCGGCTGGCGGTGATCGGCCCGACGGCCGCCGATCCGCTGGCGCTGCTCGGCGGCTACAGCTTCCCGGTGCACCTGATCCTGAACGACCAGGCCGAAGGTGCGTCGCACGTCGTCACGCCGCTGGCCGCGCTGCAGGCCATTTTCGGCGAGACCCGCGTGCGCTACGCGCAAGGCTGTCCGATCCTGGATGAGCGCAGTGCCGGTGCGCCGGTGTTCCCCGGCGACGTGGCCGAGGCGGTCAGCGCCGAACGGGTGTCGCGCATCTCGCAGCGACGCGACGGCATTGCCGAGGCGGTGGCCTGCGCCCAGGCGGCCGACGTCGCGATCGTCTGCGTCGGCGACCTGGCCGGGCTGTTCCAGACCGGCACCGTCGGCGAAGGCTCCGATGCCGACTCGCTGGCGCTGCCGGGCGTTCAACAGGAGTTGCTCGATGCGGTGCTCGCGACCGGCACGCCCACCGTCGTGGTGCTGACCGGCGGCCGGCCGTACACGCTGGGCGGACGCGAGCACGCGCTGGCGGCGCTGGTGATGGCCTTCGCAGGGGGGCAGGAAGGCGGCACCGCGATCGCCGAGGTGCTGTCGGGCGCGGTCGAGCCGTCGGGGCGGCTGACGCTGTCGGTGCCGAAGAGTGCCGGCGCGATGCCCTACTTCTACAACCACAAGCTCAAGAGCGCCGGCACGCCGATCGCGCTGCACTTCGGCAGCCGCTTCCCGTTCGGGCACGGGCTGTCGTACACGCGCTTCGACTACCACGAGCTGCAGCTGGCCGCCGATGCGATCGACATCGAGCACGGCGAGGTCGCGCTGTCGTTCCGCCTCACGAACACCGGCACGCGCGACGGCATCGAGGTGCCCCAGCTGTACGTGCGCGACCTGCTGGCCTCGGTGGTGCGGCCGGTCAAGGAGCTGAAGGCCTTCGGCCGCGTCGCGTTGGCGCCGGGCTGCTCGGCGCGCGTCACGTTCCGCGTGCCGGTCGACATGCTCAATTTCACCGGCATGGCCGGTGCGCGCATCGTCGAGCCCGGCGAGTTCGAGTTGCAGGTGGGCGCGTCGAGCGCCGACATCCGGCTGCGCGGTTCGGTGCGCGTCACCGGCAGCGTGCGCGCGCTGGGCCGCGACTGGCGCATGGAAAGCGGCTTCGATTGTCAGGTGCTGGCGTAGAGAGAGCGGGTGCAGAGAGAGCAGACGTAGACTGGACGGACCGCCGCACCAGGTCCGCCCATGTCCGAACCGCTGAGCCATTTTCCGACCCTCGAGACCGACCGCCTGCTGCTGCGCGAGACCTCGCTGGCCGACGCGCCGGTGCTGTTCGCGATCCATTCGGATGCCGAGGCGATGCGCTGGTTCGGCACCGAGCCGCTGCCCGACGAGCAGGCGGCGCAGCAGGTGATCGAAGGCTGGGCCACCGCCCGCTCGCTGGCCAACCCCGGCGTGCGCTGGGGGCTGGAGCGGCGTTCGGACGGCCGGCTGATCGGCACCTGCGGGCTGTTCCGCTGGAACCGCAACTGGCGCGCCTGCATGGTCGGCTACGAGCTCGCGCGCGAGGCCTGGGGCCAGGGCTTCATGCGCGAGGCGCTGCTCGCGGTGATGGGGTTCGGCTTCCGGCAGATGCAGCTCAACCGCATCGAGGCACAGGTGCACCCCGAGAACATCGCCTCGCTGAAGCTGGTGGCCGGGCTGGGCTTCGTGCAGGAAGGGCTGCTGCGCGAGGCCGGCTGGTGGGGCGGGCAGGCGCAGGACCTGTTGCAGTTCTCGCTGCTGCGGCGCGAGCAGCGGGTGGTGGCGCTGGTGGACTGAGGGGACGTTTCTCGATTCCTGAAACGAGAAAATCAAGCGCCCAGCACACCCTGGTGCACGCTCAGGAACACCCGCCCCTTGAACCACCGCTGCAGGCCCCCGGCGCGCAGCCCGTCCATCACCGGCCCCTTCACCTCCGACAGGTCCAGCCGCATGCCGCGTGCGGCCAGCATGTCCTGCAGCGCGCGCAGCGCTTCCAGGCCGCTCAGGTCGATGCGGTTCACCGGCGCCATCTGCAGCAGCACGCGCTGCGTGCCGGCGTACGTCGCCAGGTGCTGCGCGACCACGTCTTCCAGCTGGCGCGCGTTGGTGAACAGCAGGCTCTCGTCGATGCGCAGCGCCAGCACGCCGGGCGTCAGCTCGACCTGGTAGCGGTCGATGTTGCGGTAGTGCTCGGTGCCCGGCACGCGCCCGATCAGCGCGACGTGCGGCCGCGCGGTGCGTTGCAGCAGCAGCGCGATCGATGCCGCCACGCCGACACCCAGCGACCAGCCGGCGCCCAGCAACAGCATCAGCGCCGCCACCGTCACCATCACCGCCCATTCGCTGCGCGCGTAGTGCCAGGCCTCGCGGAACGGCCCGAAGGCCAGCCCCGACAGCACCGCCACGAGGATGGTGGCGGCCAGCACCGGCGTCGGCAGCCAGGCCAGTGGCTGCGCCAGCAGCAGCATCGCCAGGCCCATCAGCACCGCGGTGAAGACGCCGGCCATGCGCGTGCGGCTGCCCGCTTCCAGGCTGACGATGCTGCGCGAGAAGCTGGCGCTGACGGGCATGCCGCCGCTGACGGCCGCCGCCAGGTTGGCGCCGCCCAGCCCGGCCAGCTCGCGCCGCGGGTCGACGCGCTGGCCGAGACGCCGCGCCAGCGACTCGGCCACCACCAGGCTGCTGACGTAGGTGACCAGCGCGATCAGCAACGCCTGCGGCAGCAGGTCCCACCACAGGCCGGCATCGAGTATCGGCAGCGCCAGCGTCGGCGACAGCTCGGGCAGCGCGCCCACCAGCGTCACGCCATGCCGGTCGGCGTTCGTCGCCATCGCGATCGCCATCGCGCCCAGCAGCACGCCCAGCGGCACCAGCCGGCCGACCAGCACCGCGCGCTCGCGGCCCAGGCGCCCCGCCAGCCACGGCTGAAGGTGGCGCCGCGTGAGCCACAGCAGGGCCGCCGCGCCGACGCCGTACAGCGCCGTCAGCGGCGCCCATGGCCGCACCGCATGCCACCAGCTGGGCAGCACCTGCAGCGCATCGGCGCCACGCGCCGTCGAGCCCAGCAGCACCGGCAGCTGGCTGAGCGCGATCGACAGCGTCGCACCGGTCTCGAAGCCGTGCAGCACCGGCACGCTGAGCAGCGCGGCCAGCGCGTCCAGCCGCAGCCACGCGGCCAGCACCAGCAGCAACCCGACTTCGGCGGCCAGCACCAGCGCGACCGCCGGCGCGCCGGCGCCGGCCGGAGCGTGGCCGATGGCCTGCGCGATCATCAGCGCCAGCACCGCGGCCGGGCCGACGCCCAGCACCGGGCTGGAGCCGAGCGCGGCATAGGCCGCCAGCGGCAGCAGGCTGGCATACAGGCCCACCTGGGCCGGCAGCCCGGCCAGCAGCGCATAGGCGAGGCTCTGGGGGATCAGCAGCACGCTGATGACGAAGGCGGCGATCAGGTCGTCGCGCAAGGCCTCGCGGCGGTACGCGCGCCAACCAGCGCGCCAGTCGGGGAAATGCATCCGGCGATTGTCCGCCGAGCGGTACCCCCCAGGCAGGCGCTTGTGTTTTGCGTGCGGCAGCACCAACACTCCCCGCGTGCGGCCGCCTTCCGCGGCCGGGGAGACACGACCATGTGGTGGCTGAACTTCAACCCGCAGGTGCACTGGCCCTTCAGCGGCTCGGTGACCCAGGACATCCACCCGTCGCTGCTGGCGCGCGCCGGCAACGACCAGGTCGAGTTGCGCGTGCTGCGCGAGGTGGCCTCGTACGGCAAGCAGATCGGCGTGCTCAGCGAGCTGCTGCTCGGCCTGACGCGCCAGCTGCCGGCCGGCGCGCTGGATGACGAGGCCCGCCATGCGCTCGACCAGCTGCGCGAGATGGGCCGCAACATCGAGCGCATCAAGCAGGGCCAGGTGCCGGTGCCGCCCACGGCCGACGAGGCCCGCTCGCAGATGCAGGCGCTGTTGCAGCACTATCCCGAGCTGGCTTCGGGCGCCGTGCCGCCACGCTGAGTTTCACAGCGTAAAGTGTCGGGCTGTTTCGGCGACCGGCCCGTCCATGCTCTCCACCGTTCCCACCCGACCCTCCCGCCCTGCCATCAGCTGCGTCATGCCGGCCTACAACGAGGCCGCCAACCTGCCGGTGCTGCTGCCCCGCCTGACCGAGCACCTCGGCGAGCTGACCGACCACTGGGAGATCGTCGTCGTCGACGACGGCAGCACCGACGGCACCGCGCTGGCCATCGCGCCCTTCCTGGCCGTGCCGGGCGTGCGCTACATCCGCCTGTCGCGCAACTTCGGCAAGGAACAGGCGCTGACCGCCGGCATCGACACCGCCCGCGGCCAGGTCGTGGTGCTGCTCGACGCCGACCTGCAGCACCCGGTCGACCTGATCGCCCGCATGGTGCAGGCCTGGGTGGCGGGGGCCGACATGGTGTGCGCCGCGCGCGCGTCGCGCGCCGACGAGAGCCTGCCCAAGCGGCTGGGCACCTGGCTGTTCTACCGCCTGGTCAACACCAAGCACTCGGTGCAGATCCCGGTCGACGCAGGCGACTTCCGGCTGATGGACCGCCGCGTCGTCGACGCGCTGAAGGCGCTGCCCGAGCGCAATCGCTTCATGAAGGGCCTGTACGCCTGGGTCGGGTTCCGCACCGAGATCATCGACTACACGCCGGCCGAGCGGCATGCCGGCACCAGCAGCTTCTCGATGCGCAGCCTGGTGCGGCTCGCGCTGACCGGCGTCACCGCGTTCTCCAACGTGCCGCTGCGCCTGTGGAGCGCGCTGGGGGCGCTGATCGCGTTCGGCGGCATGGGCTTCGGGCTGTTCGTCATCGCACAGCATTTCATCTACGGCCACGACGTGCCGGGCTGGGCCACGCTGGTGTGCAGCCTGATGTTCTTCAGCGGCGTGCAGCTGCTGTCGATCGGCATCCTCGGCGAGTACGTGGGCCGCATCTTCGACGAGGTCAAGCAGCGGCCGATCTACCTGGTGGCCAGCGAGGCCGGCCAGGGCCTGCCGGAGCCCGGCGCGCGATGAGAGGTGCGCCGCGCACGCTCGGCCTGTGTGCCGACGATTTCGGGCTGTGGCCGTCGGTGTCGCGCGCGATCGCGCGGCTGGCACGGGCGCAGCGGCTGACGGTCGTCTCGTGCATCACCACCGGCGACGCGTGGCGCGCCAGCGCGCCGCTGCTGGCCGACCTGCCCGACAGCGTCGAGGTTGGCCTGCATTTCAACCTGACCGAGGGGCTGCCGCTCAGCGCCGAGCTGGCGCGCGCGTGGCCGGTGCTGCCCAGCCTGCCGTCGCTGATCGTGCGCGCGCACCTGCGGCAGCTGCCGCTCGAGGCGCTGCGTGCCGAATGGCAGGCCCAGGTGGCGGCCTTCACCGAGGCGACCGGGCGCGTGCCGCGGACGGTCGACGGCCACCAGCACGTGCACCACCTGCCGCAGGTGCGCGAGGTGGTGCTGCAAGGCATCGGGCAGCTGCTGCCGGCGCCGGCCGTGCGCGACACCGGGTGCCTGCCGGGGCCGGGCTTCGCGCTGAAGCGGCACCTGATCGCGGGCACCGGTGGCCGCTGGCTGCATCGCGAACTGGTGACCCGCGGTTGGCTGCACAACCCGGCGCTGCTGGGCGTCTACGACTTCGCCGACACCGACTACCGGGCGTGGATGCAGCGCTGGCTGCGCGCGTTGCCGGCGGCCGGCGGGCTGGTGTTCTGCCACCCGGGCGAGATCGACGCGCAGTCGGCCGGCGATGCGATCGCGCCGGCGCGGCAACGCGAACTGGCCTACCTCGAAAGCGGGGCGTTCGCCGATGACCTGGCCGCCGCCGACGTCAAGCTCGGCCGCGTGTGGCAGCGCGGCGAGGCTACGAAAAGGTCCAGCGCCGGTTGATCAGGAAGGTCACGACCAGCCCGGCCAGCGTCGCCAGCACCTGCGCCAGCAGGTAGTGCCATCCCAGCGCGACGCCGCCCGCGACGATCGCCATCCCCAGCAGCGCGCCGACCACCGCCGTGCCCTGGAACTTGAGCCATGCGGGCCCGAGCGCGCCGCGGTGGTCGAAGGTGAAACGCCGGTTGCCGAAGAACGCGACCTGCGCGCCCAGCGCCGCGCCGAGGCCCGAACCGATCCACGCCGGCAGGTGCACCCACTCGACCAGCACGACCAGCAGCGCATAGTGCGCCGCGGTCGCGAGCGCGCCGACCAGGCCGTAGCGGACGAAGCGGGCGAACAGATCGGCGGCAGGCATGGCCGCGCATTAGACCTCAGTCCACTTTCGCGCCCGACACCTTCACCACCTGCGCCCACTTCTTCGTCTCGGCCGCGATGTAGGCGGCGAATTCCCCCGGCGCCATGCCGCTCGGGATCGCCCCCTGCGACAGCAGCCGCTCCTTCAGCGCCGGCGTGCCTAGCGCCTTCGCGCTCTCCTGCTGCACCCGGTTGACGATGTCGGCCGGCGTGCCCGCCGGGGCCAGCAGCCCGAACCAGCTGCTCGCGTCGAAGCCCTTCACCGGCCCGGCCTCGGCGATGGTCGGCAGGTCGGGCAGCGCGGCGCTGCGCTGCGCGCTGGTGACGGCCAGCGCCTTCAGCTTGCCGGCCTTGATCTGCGGCATCGCCGATGGCAGGTTGTCGAACATCAGGTCCATCGTGCCGCCGATCAGGTCCAGCAGTGCCGGGCCGGAGCCGCGGTACGGGAAGTGCAGCATGAAGGTGCCGGTCATGCTCTTGAACAGCTCGCCGCTCAGGTGGATCGACGTGCCATTGCCGCTCGAGGCCATGTTCAGCTTGCCCGGGTGCGCCTTCGCGTAACGGATCAGGTCGGCCACGCTGTTGATCTTCTCGGCCTCGGCCTTGGCCGGGTTCATCACCAGCACGTTCGGCACGCCGGCCACCAGCGTGATCGGCGCGAAGTCCTTGATCGGGTCGAACGGCAGCTTCGGGTACAGCGACTGGTTGATGCCGTGCGTGCCGACGGTGCCCATCAGCAGCGTGTAGCCGTCCGGTGCCGACTTGGCCACTTGCTCGGCGCCGACGTTGCCGCCGGCCCCCGGCTTGTTGTCGACGATGAACTGCTGGCCGAAGGCCCGGCTCAGCTCGGGCGCCAGCGCACGCGCCAGGATGTCGGTGGTGCCGCCGGGCGCGAACGGCACGACGATGCGCACCGGCTTGTTCGGCCAGGCGGCCTGGGCACGGGCGGTCGATGACAGGTCGACGAGCGGCAGGGCGGCGGCCACGGCCAGCAGCTGGCGGCGTGTCGGATGGGGCATGGGGACTCCAGGATCGAGGTGAATCGGCGCAGTGTGCGGCAGCGGCGCGCCGGGCGGCCCCCCCTCTTCCCCCACTTCTCAGCGCCGGGGCGCTGTGACACGATCCGATCGCGCCCGCCGCACTGCACGCTCTCGTGCCCCACGGATACCGACGATCGTGCCCTTCCTGCCGTCACCGCCTGCCGACGACCTCGCCGCCATCATCGCCCGGGTGCAGTCGCGCTACATCCGCGCCGCGCCGCCGCGCGAGATGCTGGCGCCGCTGCTGACCGACCTGCTGGACAGCACCGCCTGCGGCTACGGCTTCATCGCCGAGGTGCTGCGCGACGCGCAGGACGCGCCCTACCTGCGCTTCTACGTGCTGACCGACATCTCGTGGGACGAGGCGACGCGCGGCATGTACGAACGCCACATGCACGGCGGCCCCGAGCACACGCTCGAGTTCCACAACATGCACACGCTGTTCGGTGCCGCCATCCTGACCGGCCAGCCAGTGCTCAGCAACGACCCGCTGAACGACCCGCGGCGCGGCGGCCTGCCGACGCACCACCCGCCGCTGCGCTCGTTCCTCGGCGTGCCGCTGTACCACGGCGGCGAGATGGTCGGCATGGTCGGCCTGGCCAACCACCCTGACGGCTTCGACCAGCCCTTCGTGGAGCGGCTGCAACCGCTGTTCACCAGCGTCGGCGCCATCCTCGGCGCGGTGCGCCACGACCGCGAGCGCCGCGAGGCCGAGGCCGCGCTGCGCGCCAGCGAGACCCGGCTGCGCGCCGTGCTCGAGATGGCCGGTGCCGGCATCGTGCAGATCGGCATCGACGGCTTCCCGCTGTTCCTCAACCAGCAGCTGGCCGACATGCTGGGCCGCACGCGCAGCGAGCTGCTGCACCTGAGCACCGAGGACGTCACGCACCCCGACGACCTGGCCGCCGAGCGGCGCCGGCGCCGCCAGCTGCTGGCCGGCGAGATCGCGCAGTACCGCGCCGACAAGCGCTACCTGCATGCCGACGGCCACGTCGTCTGGGCCACCCTCAACGTGACCCTGGTGCGCAAGCCCGACGGCCACCCCGACTACCTGATCGGCGTGGTGCAGGACATCACCGAGCACAAGCAGGCCGAGTCCGAGCTGCGCGCGAGCCGGCAGCGCTTCGTCGACCTGTTGAACTCGGTCGACGGCATCTTCTGGGAAGGCGACCCGCGCACCGAGAGCTTCACCTTCGTCAGCGACAAGGCCAAGCAGCTGCTCGGCTACCCGCTGGCCGACTGGATGCAGCCGCGCTTCTGGTCCCGGCACCTGCACCCCGACGACCGCGACCGCGCGCTGCGCGAGGTGGCCGATTCGCAGCTGACCGGCTCGGTCAGCGCGATCGAGTACCGCTTCTTCGCGGCCGACCGCAGCGTGCGCTGGATGAGCAGCTGGGTCACGGTGTTCCGTCCCGAAGGCGGGCATCGCCTGCTGCGCGGGCTGATGATCGACGTCACCGAGCGCAAGCGCATCGAGGAGGCGGTGCTGGCGGCCGAGTCGGCGCAGCGCGCGAACGCCGCGAAGACCGAGTTCCTGTCGCGCATGAGCCACGAGCTGCGCACGCCGCTGAACGCGGTGCTGGGCTTCGCGCAGCTGCTCGAGCTCGACGGCCAGCAGCCGCTCAGCGCGGCCCAGCATGCGCGCGTGCAGCACATCACGCAGGCCGGCACGCACCTGCTGGCGATGATCAACGACGTGCTCGACCTGTCGCGCATCGAGAGCGGAGGCATCGCGCTGCTGTCGGGCACCGTGGTGCTGCAGCGGGTGGTCGACGAGGCGCTCGCGATGGTCGCGCCGGCCGCGGCCGAGGCCGGCGTGCAGCTGCTGGTCGACCGCCATGCGACCGCCGATGCCGATGCGCGCAGCTGTGTGCAGGCCGACCACCTGCGCTTGCGCCAGGTGCTGGTCAACCTGCTCAGCAACGCGATCAAGTACAACCGCCGGGGCGGCCAGGTGGCGCTGCGCTGGCCGGTCGACACCGGTGTCGGGCTGGTGCGCCTGCAGGTGCGCGACACCGGCGTCGGGCTGACGCCAGCCCAGGTGGCGCACCTGTTCGAGCCCTTCAACCGGCTCGGCGCCGAGCGCAGCGGCGTCGAGGGCACCGGCATCGGCCTCGTGATCACGCAGCGCCTGGTGCAGCTGATGAACGGCCGGCTGTCGGTCGAGAGCGAGCCCGGCGTCGGCAGCGTGTTCACCGCCAGCCTGCCGTGGGTGCCGGCGGCCGGCGGAGACTCGGGCTTTGCGCCGCTCGCGGCACCGGCCGCGCCGGTGGCGCCCTACACGGTGCTGTATGCCGAGGACAACCCGATGAACGTCGAGCTGGTGCGCCAGGTGATGAAGATGCGCCCGGACTACCGGCTGCTGGTGGCGGTGAATGGCCGCACCGCGATCGAGATGGCGCTGCAGCACCGGCCCGACCTGCTGCTGCTCGACATGCACCTGGGCGACATGAGCGGCATCGACGTCTCGCGCGAGCTGCAGCCGGCGCTCGCCTGCCCGCGCGTGGCGCTGTCGGCCGACGCGACGCCCGAGCAGGCGCAGGCCGCGACCGCCGCAGGGTTCGTGGCCTACCTGACCAAGCCGGTCAACGTCGCGCAGCTGCTGCGCTGCCTGGACGAGCAGCGAGGCTCGTAGCCCGGATGCCAATCCGGGATCGCCATGGCACGGCCGACCCGGATTGGCATCCGGGCTACGAGAACAGGTCGCCCTGCGGCCCGGGCTGCTCGTGCAGCCGCACGCGGCCGTCGCGCCAGGCGCGGTCGAAGTCGTTCTCGATCGCCTTCAGTTCGGCGGCGCTGCGCAGCTCGGCCCCGACCACGCCGATCGCGCGGTTGCGGCCCTGGCCCTTCGCCGTGTAGAGCGCCATGTCGGCCAGGTTGACCGCCTGCTCCCACGGCACCGGCAGCTCGCCGGGCGGCAGCGGGAAGCGCGCATAGCCGACCGACGCGGTGATGCGCAGCCCGGCGCCCGGCGCCGCGCCCGGTTCGGTCGGCACCGGCTGGCCGCCGATCTGGTCGAGCACGCGCGCCGCCAGCTGGTCGGCCTGCTCGGCGTTCATCCCGGGCGCGAGGATCAGGAACTCCTCGCCGCCCCAGCGCACCACCAGGTCGTTCTCGCGCACGCTGCCGGCCAGCCGCCGCGCCACCTCGACCAGCACGGCGTCACCCACCGAATGGCCATGGCCGTCGTTGACGTGCTTGAAGTGATCGATGTCGACCAGCAGCAGCGCGCCGTTCAGCCCGTCGCCGGCGCCCTGCGCCATCAGCGCCTGGAACTGGCGCCGGTTGGCCAGGTTGGTCAGCGGATCGCGCTCGCTCTGCAGCCGCAGGCTGGCGTGGCTGGCCTGCAGCCGGCGGTTGATCTCGCGCACGCGCCGGTACAGCAGCGCGGCCACGCCCACCGACAACGCCATCACCGCCGCCATCAGCGCCCACACGCGCTGCTGCAGCTCGCGGTTGGCCAGCGCCGTGGTCTTCAGCGCGTTGTCGCGGCTGACGAGCTCGATCTCGCGCTGCTTGCTCTCGGTGTCGTAGCGCTGCTGCACGTCTTTCAGCGCGGCGCTGCGGTTGGCCTTCATCACCTCGGCGCTGAGCTTGCGCTCGCGGTGGAACAGCTCCAGCGCGCCGCGTGCATCGCCGGCCGCGGCCAGCGCCTCGCCGAACTCGCGCAGCGACTGCGCCTCGCTGCCCGATGCGCCGCTTTGCCGCCACAGCTCCAGCAGGTGCGCCAGGTCGAGCTTGCCCTCGGCGACGCGGCCGAGGCCGATCTTCGCGAGGCCGGCGTTGTTGATCAGCACCCGCTCGGCGCGCTGATCGCCATGGCGGCGCACGATCGGCAGCGCCGCTTCGGCCGCGCGCAGCGCGTCGGCCGGGCGGTTCTGGCGCGCGTACAGGTCGCTCAGGTTGGCGTTCAGCAGCGATTCCAGGCGCGGCGAATCGGCCTGCGCCGCGATGGGCCGCGCGCTCTCGGCCAGGCGCAGCGACAACTGCGGTTCGCCGCGCAGGTCGGCCAGCCGGGCCTCGTTGAGCTTCAGCCGCACCTGCAGCTCGGGGTCGTCCACCGTCGCCGCGACGCGCTGCGCCTGCTGCAGCGAGCGCAACGCCGAGGCGAGGTCGCCCTGGCGCGCGATGTCGAGGGCCAGCAGGCCCAGCACCAGCGCCTGCCGGTAGCCGTCGCGCTGTGCCTCGGCCAGCTGGGCCGCGTCGCGCAGGTAGCGCGTCGCGTCGGCGAACAGGCCGCGGCTTTGCGCATGCCGCTCCAGCACCTGCAGCGCGCGCCACGCGGCGCGGTAGTCGCAACCGGGCGGCGTCGCGGCCGAGGCGGGCACGCCGTCCAGCCCCGGGCAGCCGTGCTGCAGCACCGGCAGCGCCGCCTGGGCCAGCGCGGCGGCGACGTCGAGCTGGCCGTTGTTCTCGGCCACCAGCGCGCGGACCAGGTTGGCGCGCGCCGTGCCATCGGCCTCGTCGGCCTCGTTGCCGGCGCTGCCGCGCAGCTCTTCGGCCAGCATGCCGGCCTCGGCCACGCGGCCGTTCTGCGCCAGCACGATGGCGCGCGACAGCTGCAGGCGGCGCACCATCAGCGGCGAGCGCGGCGTCGCGTTCTCCTGCTCGCGCTGCAGCCGCAGCAGCGCCTGCAGCGCCGGCTCCGGCCGGTCGAAGCCGTCGCGTATCAGGCGGTCGGCCTGCTCGATCGCACCGGTGGCGGCGCAGGCGCCGGCCAGCGCCCACGCGCCCAGCAGGACGCAGGCGGCGCGCTTCATTCGTGGCCCTGCGGCACCGGCCCGCGCAGCAGCGTCAGCGTCACCTGGCCGTCGCGCCAGGCACTCTCGAGCGACGCGGTGATCGCCAGCAGCCCCTGCACCGTCTGCGCGTGCAGCAGCCCGACGCCGTAGGCGCGGTTGCGGCCGTGCGCCTTGGCCAGGTACAGCGCGGTGTCCACCAGGTTGATGGCCGGCTCCCAAGCGACCGCCAGCCCGGACGGTTCGATCGGGAAGCTGGCGTAGCCGATCGAGCCGGTGACGGCGATCCCGTGGCCCTGCCACGGCACCGGCAGCTGCCCGACCGCGTCGAGCAGGCGCTGTGCCAGCGCATCCACCTGCTCGCGCGACAGCGACTGCACGACGACGAGGAATTCCTCGCCGCCCCAGCGCACCACCAGGTCCGGCTCGCGCAGCACGTCGCTCAGGCGCTGCGCCATCGCCACCAGCACCGCGTCGCCGGCCGCGTGGCCGTGCTGGTCGTTGATGCGCTTGAAGTGGTCGATGTCGAGCAGGAACACGGTTCCGGCGAGCTGGCCGTCGACCGACATCTGCTTCATCGCGGCCTGGAAGAAGCGGCGGTTCGCCAGGCCGGTCAGCGGGTCGCGTTCGCTCTGCACCTTCAGCTGCGCATTGCTGTGCGCGAGCGCCTGGTTGGTGCGGCGCACGCGGCGCGCCATCAGCAGCACGACCGCGAACGACAGCACGAAGGTGGCCGCCAGCAGCCACCACAGGCGCTGCTGCAGGTCGCGCCGCTGCAGCTGCGCGCTCTTGATCGCGTTCTCGCTGTTCAGCAGCGCCAGCGCGCGGCTGCGGCGCTCGCTGTCGAACTGCTCCTGCAGCTCGAGGATGGCCTTCTGCTGGTCGCGCTGCAGCACCTTGTCGGCGATGGCGCGGTGCCGGTGCAATGCCTGGATCGCGCCGGCAGGGTCGCCGGCCTTCTCGAGCGCGGTGCCGAGCTCGAGCAGCACGTCGGACACCAGCGGCGCGTCGCCGCGGTGCTCGGCCATCGCGAGCGCCAGCCCGACGTAGCGCTTGCCCTCGACCAGGTGCTGCAGCCCGATGTGGGCGATGCCGATGTTCCACAGCGCGATGATCTCGCTGCTGACGTCGCGCACCTCGCGCGTCAGCGGCAGCGCCTCCTCGGCGCGGCGCAGTGCGGTGCGGTAGTCGGCGCGCTGCAGGTAGAAGTCGGACATGTTGGCCAGCATCAGCGCCTCGTCCAGCTTGGCGCCGGCCTCGTGCGCATAGGTGATCGCGGCTTCCATCGAGCGCAGCTCGACGGCCATCTCGCTCGGTGCGTCGAGCAGGATGCCCTGCATGTTGTGCACCCGCGCCAGCGAGACCTTGTCTTCGGCGGCGCCCGCGATGGCCAGCGCCTCGGCGTTGATGCTGCGCGCTCGCTCGGGCTGCTGGGCCTTGTAGAGCGCATAGGCGGCGCGCGAGCGCGCCTCGGCGCGGCGCCAGGCGATGCCCAGTTCGTCGGACAGCGCGATCTCCTGCAGGTGCAGGCGCACCGCGTCCTCCAGCTTTCCGGCGCGCGCCTTGGCCTTGGCATGCGCGCCGAGGAAGCGCACGCGGCTGGCCGCCGGCAGGTCGCGCGGCAGCTGCAGCTCGGCGGCATCGAGCAGCTTGTCGGCCTCGCGCGCGTCGCCGCTCTTGAGCGCCATGCTGGCCTGCACCAGGCGCGCACTGGCCTCGGCCAGCGCACCGCCCTGCTGCAGCAGCTGGCGCGCGATGGCGGTGGCGGCCTCCACCTCGGAGGCTTCGGTGTGCAGCAGGGCCTGCACCGTGATGGCTTCCAGCCAGTCGCGGCTGCCGGTGGGCAGCGTCTGCACCAGTGCCTGCACCTGCAGCGCGGTGTCGGATGGGCGGCTGCGCCCGCTCGATTCGAACGCGGCCAGGCGCTGCGTCAGCTCCGACGCCTGCACGCTGCCGGCCGCGAACGCGGCCAGCAGGACCCAGGCAAGGTGGAGGAGAGGTGCCGCCACGGCACGCGAAATCAGACCCATCGGTGGATATCGACCAGCAAGTGGCGGACCTGAGGCCGGTGCGGGCGCCGGCAGCATGTCACGCTCGAGCCCGGCGCAGCGCCCGGATCAGGCCGTCGGCCGCCGGCGCAGCAGCGCGTGCAGCAGGATCGCACCGAAGGTTGCGGTGCCGATGCCGCCGAGCGTGAGGCCGCCCAGCTTCAGCGTGTAGTCGCCGGTGCCGAGGATCAGCGTGACGGCCGCGACGATCAGGTTGGTGTTGTCGCCGAAGTCGACCCGGTTGTCGACCCAGATCTTGGCGCCGGCCACCGCGATCAGCCCGAACACCACGATGCTGACGCCGCCCATCACCGCCAGCGGGATGGCCTGGATCAGTGCACCGAACTTGGGACTGAAGCCGAGCACGATGGCGATCAGCGCCGCGACGACGAACATCGCGGTCGAGTAGATCTTCGTCGCCGCCATCACGCCGATGTTCTCGGCGTAGGTGGTGACGCCGGTGCCGCCGCTGGCGCCGCTGACCATGGTGGCGAGGCCGTCGCCGATGAAGGCGCGGCCCATCAGCGCATCGAGCGGCTTGCCGGTCATCGCGCCGACCGCCTTCAGGTGGCCCAGGTTCTCGGCCACCAGGATCACCGCGACCGGCGCGATCAGCAGCATCGCATCCGACGTGAACACCGGCGCCGCGAAGTGCGGCAGCCCAAACCACGCGGCGGCCGCGACGCCGGAGAGGTCGATCGGCTTGCCCAGCCCGGCGCCGTTGGCCAGCAGCGCATGGATCGCGCTGGCGACCAGCAGGCCGACCAGGATCAGCAGGCGTTGCGTCATGCCGCGGGTGTACACCGCGACCGCGCCGACGCACAGGAAGGTGACGGCCTGCATCCAGGCGTCGAAGGGCGTGGGCGCCATGTTCTTGATCGGCACGCCGGCCAGGTTCAGGCCGATCACCGCCACCACCGCGCCGGTGACGACCGGCGGCATCAGCGATTCGATCCACGCGGTGCCGGCGGCGCTGACCACCAGGCCGATCAGCAGCACCACGGCGCCGCAGACGACGATGCCGCCGAGCGCGGCGCCGAGGTTCGCGTTCGGCCCCTGCCCGGCGTAGCCGCTGGCGGCGATCACGACGCCGATGAACGCGAAGCTGGAGCCGAGGTAGCTCGGCACCTTGCCGCCGACGACGATGAAGAAGACCAGCGTGCCGACGCCGCTCATCAGGATCGCGACGTTCGGGTCGAAGCCCATCAGCAGCGGCGCCAGCACGGTGGCGCCGAACATCGCGATCACGTGCTGGACGCCCATCGCGAAGGTCTGCGGCCAGGGCAGCCGTTCATCGGGCGCCACGACGACGCCGGGTTGCGCGCTGCGCACGCGCCAAGTGGGAAGGGACATGTTTCGCTCCTGTGTTGTTCTGTTCTGCACCGCGAACGGGCGCGAGGCAGTGTAGGAGCGCGGCAGGAACGAGTCACCCGGGCCGGCACCGATGGTCGGCGCTGCCCGGGTGGCGGTGGAACGTGTCGACGGATGTGAAAAAAAGAGGGGAAACGGGACAGGTGCCGGGGGCTCGCTCTCATCCACCCCGGCGTGCCCGTTCCCCCTTGGACGTCACATACGTCTGGAAATCAACGCGTCGCGCGGGACGAGCCCGGCGGCGGGAACAACGACAGCTGCGCCGGGGCGCGGCTGGACTGCAGGACCTTGAACGACCGGTCGGACGGAGCCGCCGCGGGCGTGATGCGGGTCACGGTGGGCAGCGTCGACGGACGAGCGGCCCGGGGTTCGGCGCGGGGTGCCATGGCCGTGCGCCTCAGTGACCGACCAGCCACTGGCTGGGCGCGAATTCGCTCGGACGCACCGTGACCATCTCGACGGCCGCCGGCGACAGCACCGTGGCGGCGCGGGCCAGCCAGTGCCTCACGTTGCCGCCGCCCTGGCCGGCCGCGGGCTGGGCCAGGCGCAGCAGCGACGAGGCGCCACCGCGGCAGCTGGGGGTCGCCGGGCGGGCCCGGCGGGCTGAAGGGGTACGACGATGGAACAGCGACATGGCAACGACGTCCTTGTGTTGGAGCTGCTGCCGGCATGGAGCGGGAGAGTCACCGGACGGGCAGTCTGTACGCACTCATGCGCAGCTTCCATGCCAGCCCCGTTGGGGGCCTGCCAGCCCGTCCAACGACCAAAAATGCCGTGTGACAAAGTGCGCGCCGGCCGAAATTCGGCCAGACGGTAAGACCGCTGTTACAGACTTGACCGGAATCGTCGATCCGCCGGGCCGGCGTCAAGGTGCGCCGGCTGCCGTTCGGCCCGCTTTCCGCGCCACTCGTCTATTTGGCACGCACGTGCTCGACGACCGCGGCGATCGCCGCGCCATCCGACAGCACCCGTCGGTGGCCCAGGCCCTGGGTGGTGGTGAGCCGCGCATCGCGCAGGGCCCGCAGCAGCGCCTGGCTGCCGGCCAGCGGTGCGACGCGGTCGCCTTCGTCGTGCACCAACAGCGTCGGCTGGGCCAGCCGTTCGCCCAGCCAGGCCGGCTCGAACTGGTGCAGAGGCACGCCTTCGCGGCGCTCGATGGCGGCCTGCATGCGTTCGGCCAGCGTGCTGCCGAGGCCGAAGCTGCCGCTGAACCAGTGCAGGAAGATGCCGGGCGGCGGCGGTGGTGCCAGCAGTGCGAGCCGCTGCACCGGCAACCCGCTGGCGGCGGCATGCGAGGCGGCGAGCGCGCCCRGCGAATGCGCCACCACCGCGTGCAGTGGCCCGAGCCGGGCCGACGCCGCCCACAGCGCGCGCACGAACTGCGGCAGCGTGCTGCGCCAGGYGGCGCTGCGGCCGTGCGCCGGGAAGTCCAGCAGCACCGGCGCGAAGCCGGCCGCCGCCAGCGCGTCGCCCAGCGGGCGCATCTGCATCGCGTCGCCGGCCCAGCCGTGGACCAGCAGCACGGTGGGCAGCCCGGGCGGCAGGTCGGCGCGGCGGTAGACCGCCACCGTCCCCTGCTCGAACGGCCAGTGCGCCAGCTGCCAACCGGGCGGCAGCGCGCGGCGGCGCGCCGCCAGCTTCAGCGGCAGCGGCGTGAAGAACAGGCGCAGCGCGAACCGCATGCCCAGCCCGGGCGACAGCGCCTGGGCGCCGCGCAGCGCGGCACCCAGCCAGCGGGCGCTGCGGCTGGTGGCATAGAAGGCTGTCGCGGGATTGGGGGTGCTCATCGGTGTCGTCTCACAGGCAGTCGAAATCGGCATTGCTGCGCGGCACGGCGGACAGCACGCGCCACAGCGACAGGGCGCCGCGCGCCAGCGCAGCGACGGCAAGGGCGGACAAGGCAATCATCAGCATGGCAATCTCCTTGATTTCGCACGCACGTGCGAAATTGATGGTCGAAAAACCCCGAATAGCGGGATCAAGCAACACCCGCGGAACCGGCTTTGCCGGGCCGCCGGGTGGCGCCCCTCGGGGGCAGGAGCGAAGCGAGTGGGGGGCCTCATGACTTCACCGAGCCGATGAGGCGTTCGTAGGCGAACCAGCAGCGGTCCGCGGCGCGGGGGTCGCGCAGGAAACGGGCTTCGCGCATCAGCGCGACGAACAGGCCGTCCATCTCGAACACGAGCTGGTCGGCATCGGTGTCCGGCCGCAGGTGGCCGGCGTCGATGGCCTGGATGACGGTGCGCTTGAGCGCGCTGCGCCAGCGCATCACGTGGTCGAGCAGCAGGTCCCGCAGCGGGCCCTGGCGGTCGTCGAACTCGAAGGCCCCGGCGCAGTAGAGGCAGCCGGTGCGGATCTCGACGTCGCGCGCGCGCTGCAGCCACAGCCGCATGATCGCGTTCAGCCGCGGCAGCCCGCGCGGCTCGCGCATCGCGGGCACGAACACATCCTGCAGGAAACGGCGGTCGTACTCGTCGATCACGGCGATCTGCAGCGCCTCGCGCGAGCCGACGCGCGAGAACACGCCGCTCTTCGACAGCCCCAGGCGCTTGGCCACCTCGCCGATCGTCAGGCTGTCCAGCCCGTCGGAGGCGGCCATGCCGAGCGCGGTGTCGAGGATGGCGGCGAGCGTCAGCCCGCTGCGTTCCGTCTTGGTTTCCATCACTTCAATTTAGCACGATCGTGCGAAGTGTCAAGCCGCGATGTCGGGACCGACGGCCCGGCGTGACACACCCCACGCGCAGCGTGCCGGCGTGTCGACAGCCGGCTCGGCGCCGTGGTACACCCGCGGGCACGGCGTACCACGGAGGTGGTGCGGCCGCGGGAGAGGAGACGCATGACGCAGCCGGACAACGGATCGCGCTTTCGCTGGCTGGTGGTGGGCCTGTGGGTGGGGGTGGTGGCGCTGCTCGGCGGGCTGAGCGCGTTCAGTGCCGACACGCTGTCGGCCGCGCGGGCCTACGTGGGCGGCGAGAGCCAGTGGTCCAAGGGCGCGAAGGATGCGGTCTACCACCTCTACCGCTACACCGAATCGCACTCCGAGCTCGACTACCGGCGGCACCGCGAGGCGTTGGCCGTGTCGCTGGGCGACCGCGCTGCGCGCCTCGAACTCGACAAGGCCGAACCGGACATGGCGGTCGTCGAGCGCGGCTTCCTGCAGGGCGGCAACCACCCGGACGACATCGCGGCGATGGTGCGGCTGTACCGGCGCTTCCGCGACGTCGACTTCATGGCCGAGGCGATCCGCCACTGGGTCGAAGGCGATGCACGCATGGCCGAACTGAGCGCGCTGGGCGTCGAGTTGCATGCCCGCATCCAGGCCGGCGACACGCAGTCGGCCGATCTGCGCCGGCTGCAGGCCAGCCTGCCTCGGCTCAGCGACCGGCTCACCGAGCTCGCGATGCGCTTTTCCGCGTCGCTCGGCGAGGCGTCGCGCACGTCCAGGCGCCTGGTGACGCTCGCGACCGGCGTGCTGGGGGCGCTGCTGGCGGCGGTCGGCATCGCGCTGACGATGCGCATGTACCGCGCACAGCGCCGCGCCGAGCAGGCGCTGCTCGAGAGCAACGAGCGGCTGGCCACCGCGGCCGAAGGCGCCCACATCGGCGTGTTCGACTGGGACGTGGACCACGACCGCGTGACGCTGGATGCGCAGGCGGCCGCGCACCATGGCCTGCCCGACACACCGGACCCGCTGGATGGCGCGCGCCTGGCGCGCGAGCATGTCCATCCCGACGACCAGCCGGTGGTGCGCAGTGCGCTGGCGCGGGCGGCGCAGGCCGGCGAGCTGGTGGTGCAGCGTTACCGCGTGCTGCAGCCGGGCGGCGGCGTGCGGCACCTGGAGCTGAATGCTCGGCGTCGCGAGCAGCCGGGCGGGCGGCGCGTGGTCGGCCTGGTGTGGGACGTGAGCGACGACGTCGAAGCCGAGCAGCTGCGCCTGGACAAGGACGCGGCCGAACGCGCCAGCCAGGCGAAGACGCAGTTCTTGTCGCGCGTGAGCCACGAGCTGCGCACGCCGTTGAACGCGGTGCTGGGTTTTGCGCAGCTGCTGCAGACCGATGGCCGCGAGCCGCTGACGAGCCGGCAGGCGGCACGGCTGCAGCATGTGCTGGACAGCGGCCAGCACCTGCTGGAGCTGATCAACGACCTGCTCGACCTGACCAGCATCGAGGACGGTGCGCTCGCGCTGTCGAGCCGCGACATCGCGCTGGCACCGGTGCTGGGCGCCAGCCTGCGCCAGGTCGAACCGATGGCGCTGGCGGCCGACGTCGACCTGAGGATCGAAGGCGCACCGGCGCTGGCGGTGCATGCCGATCCGCGGCGGCTCGAGCAGGTGTTCATCAACCTGCTGTCGAATGCGGTGAAGTACAACCGGCCGGGCGGACGGGCCTGGGTGCATTGTGCAGGCAGTGGCGAGCATGCGGTGGTGACCGTGCACGACACCGGCGTCGGCATCCCTGCCGGCCAGCTGGCGCAGCTGTACCAGCCGTTCAACCGCCTGGGGGCGCAGAACACGCCGGTGCCGGGCAGCGGCCTCGGGCTGGTGATCACGCGGCAGCTGCTCAAGCGCATGGGAGGCACGTTGAGCGTCGACAGCGTGCCGGGCAGCGGGACGCGGGTGACCGTGACGCTGCCGTTGGCGCGCGTGCACGAGGCCGAAGCCAGCGTGGCATGAGTCCCCGGATGCCAATCCGGGATCGCGCTACGCAGTCACCGTCTGCCGCACTGCCCGCTCCCACTCGCCCATCAAGGCCTGCGCGCGCTCGCGCGGCATCGTCGGGTGGAACGTGCGTTCGACCTGCCACTGCCGCGCCAGCTCGTCCAGGCCCGTGAACACGCCGCACGACAGCCCGGCCAGCGACGCCGCCCCGAGCGCCGTCGTCTCGATCACCTTCGGCCGCACCACCGGGATCCCCAGCAGGTCGGCCTGGAACTGCATCAGCAGGTCGTTGACGCAGGCCCCGCCGTCGACCCGCAGCTCGCTCACCGGCGCCCCGCCCGCGGCGACCGCGTCGCGGCCCATCGCCTGCAGCAGCGCCGCGCTCTGGAACGCGATGCTCTCCAGCGCGGCGCGCGCGATGTGCGCCACCGTCGTGCCGCGCGTCAACCCGACGATCGCGCCGCGCGCATCGGCCTTCCAGTACGGTGCACCCAGGCCGGTGAAGGCCGGCACGAACATCACGCCGCCGGAATCGGGCACGCTCTCGGCCAGCGCCTGCACCTCGCCGCTCGCCTTGATCGCGTTCAGCCCGTCGCGCAGCCACTGCACGACAGCCCCGCCGATGAAGACGCTGCCTTCGAGCGCGAACTCCGGCAGCGCGGTCGGCTGCGCCGCGCTGGTCGTGATCAGGCCGTTGGTCGAGGTCTGGAACTGCGTGCCGGTGTGCATCAGCATGAAGCAGCCGGTGCCGTAGGTGTTCTTCGCCAGGCCCGCGCGGAAGCAGGCCTGGCCGAACAGCGCGCTCTGCTGGTCGCCGGCGACGCCGCCGATCGGCAGCGACGCGCCCAGCAGTTCGGCCTTCGTGTGCCCGTAGACGTGGCTGGACGCATGCACCTGCGGCAGCACCTCGCGCGGCACGTCCAGCAACTGCAGCAGCTCGTCGTCCCAGTCGTTGCGCCGCACGTTCAGCAGCAGCGTGCGCGACGCATTGCTGACGTCGGTGGCATGCACCGCGCCGCCGGTCAGGTGCCACATCAGCCACGAGTCGACGGTGCCGAAGGCGAGCTCGCCGCGCGCCGCCGCGGCCCGCGCACCGTCGACGTGGTCGAGGATCCACTTCAGCTTGGTGCCCGAGAAATAGGCGTCGATGATGAGCCCGGTCTTCGCGCGGAAGGTCGGTTCCAGGCCGCGCTCGCGCAGCGCCGCGCAGGTCGGCTCGGCGCGCCGGTCCTGCCAGACGATGGCGTTGTACAGCGGCTGGCCGGTCCTGCGGTTCCACACCACGGTGGTCTCGCGCTGGTTGGTGATGCCGATGGATGCGATGTCGCGTGCCGCGAGGCCGGCCTTGGCCAGCGCCTCCTTCGCGGTCGCGAGCTGAGTGGCCCAGATCTCCATCGGGTCGTGCTCGACCCAGCCCGGCTGCGGGTAGATCTGGCGGAACTCGCGTTGCGCCATCGCGACGATGCTGCCGGCGCGATCGAACACGATGCTGCGCGAGCTGGAGGTGCCCTGGTCCAGGGCGAGCAGGTGGGTCGGTGTGCTCATCGGGTGATCATGCAGCGACTTCGCATTGCACTCCAGCGTCTGCGAGCAATGCAGGGAAAGGCTCCGGCGGCGCCTGGTCGGTGAACAGCGTGTCGACCTCGCCGAAGCCGGCCACCTGCACCATCGCCGGCCGGTTGAACTTGCTGTGGTCGGCCGCGACCCACACCTGGCGCGACTGCTCGATGATGGCGCGCGCCACCTTCACCTCGCGGAAGTCGAAGTCGCGCAGCGTGCCGTCGCTCTCGATGCCCGAGATGCCGATCAGCCCGATGTCGACCTTGAACTGCTTGATGAAATCCACCGTCGCCTCGCCGACGATGCCGCGGTCGCGCGAGCGCACCACGCCGCCGGCGACGATCACCTCGCAGTCCGGGTTGTCCGACAGGATGGCCGCCACGTTCAGGTTGTTCGTGATCACGCGCAGTCCCTTGTGCCGCACCAGCTCGCGCGCGATCGCCTCGGTGGTGGTGCCGATGTTCAGGATCAGCGAGCAGCCCTCGGGCACCCCCTGCGCCACGCTGCGCGCAATGCGCTGCTTGGCCTGGTCGTTGAGCTGCTGGCGCTGGCGGTAGGCGATGTTCTCGGTGGTCGAGCTCGGCAGCCGCACGCCGCCATGGAAGCGCGCCAGCAAGCCGGCGTCGGACAACAGCTTCACGTCGCGCCGCACCGTCTGCAGCGTCACGCCGAACTGGTCGGACAGCGCCTCCACCGTCACCGTGCCGCGCGCACGCACCTCGTCGAGCAGCAGCGATTGGCGCGGATTCGGGGTCATGGCGGCGGAGGGTACCGAAACCCCAAGCGAAAGCGGATGCAGGATTTCCTGGGTTGCATCGTTTTCGTTTTTCGCATAAAACGAAAAAAGAAGATCAGAAACGAAAACAAGCGAACAGCAGTGCCGACAGGAGACGGATTCTTGAACCAGCCTTTGACGAACGGCGTCCCGCCGCGTCCGACTTCGCCCGCGTTGCCCGCCGAGGTCGACGTGCTGGTCGTCGGCGGCGGCATCAATGGCGCCGGCATCGCGCGCGACCTGGCCGGCCGCGGCCTGCGCGTGCTGGTGTGCGAGAAGGACGACCTGGCGCAGCACACCTCGTCGGCCTCGACCAAGCTGATCCACGGCGGGCTGCGCTACCTGGAGTACTACGAGTTCTCGCTGGTGCGCAAGGCGCTGGCCGAGCGCGAGGTGCTGCTGAAGAGCGCGCCGCACATCATGTGGCCGCTGCGCTTCGTGATGCCGCACGACGCCAGCATGCGGCCGGTGTGGATGATCCGCGCCGGCTTGTTCCTGTACGACCACCTGGCCCGGCGCGAGGTGCTGGCCGGTTCGCGCACGATCTCGCTGCGCGGGCACCCGACCGGCCAGCCGCTGAAGCCGCAGTACACGCGCGGCTTCGTCTATTCCGACGGCTGGGTCGACGACGCGCGGCTGGTGGTGCTGAACGCGCGCGACGCCGCCGACCGCGGCGCGACGGTGCTGACGCGCTGGCGCTGCGCCGATGCGCGGCGCGGCGACGCGAGCTGGCAGGTCACGCTGCAGGCCGACGACGGCCGCACGCACGCGCTGTCGGCACGCGCGCTGGTCAATGCCGCCGGGCCGTGGGCCGCGCAGTTCCTGGCCGACCAGGCCCATGCGCCGCGCGCCAAGTCGCTGCGCCTGGTGAAGGGCAGCCACATCGTCGTGCCGAAGCTGTTCGACCACGACCACGCCTACATCTTCCAGAACCCGGACCGCCGCATCATCTTCGCGATCCCGTACCAGGACGGTGCGTTCACGCTGATCGGCACCACCGACGTCGAGCACCATGGCGCGATCGGCGAAGCGCGCATCGATGCCGGCGAGATCGCCTACCTGTGCGAGCAGGCGAGCCGCTACTTCGAGAAGCCGGTGCGGCCGGCCGACGTCGTGTGGACCTACTCGGGCGTGCGCCCGCTGCTGGACGACGAATCGGGCGATCCGTCGGCGGTGACGCGCGACTACTCGCTCGAGCTGGACACCTCGAAGGCCGCGCTGCTGTCGGTGTGGGGCGGCAAGATCACGACCTTCCGCAAGCTCGCCGAGGAAGCCGCCGACCTGCTGGCGGCGCCGCTCGGCAACACGCG
Organism: Rhizobacter sp. P2_D12; assembly: GCF_056404395.1. Lineage (NCBI taxonomy): Bacteria > Pseudomonadati > Pseudomonadota > Betaproteobacteria > Burkholderiales > Sphaerotilaceae > Rhizobacter > Rhizobacter sp. P2_D12. The sequence goes on from NZ_JBFUEB010000014.1 coordinate 78,561, forward strand.
CGGCGCCTGGACGGCCGGTGCTTTCCTGCCCGGCGGCGACCTCGGCATGTGGGTCGGGGAACCGCAGCGGCCCGACACCGACTTCGCCCGCTTCGAGCAGGCCTTCGCGCTGCGCCACCCGGAACTGTCCCCTGCCCTGCGCCACCGGCTGGCGCGCTGCTACGGCTCGCGCGTGCAGCCGCTGCTGGCCCGCGGCATCGGCGCCGAGGTGGTGCCGGGCCTGCACGAGGCCGAGCTCACGCACCTGTACCAGCAGGAGTGGGCGCGCAGCGCGGACGACGTGCTGTGGCGCCGCACCAAGCTCGGCCTGCACCTGACGCCGGCGCAGCGCGAGCAGGTCGCCGCCTGGTGCGAACAGCACTGGCCACGCCTTGCGGCGGCGCCCGGCGCGGGGGCCGAGCCGACGACGACGAGACCTTCGGAGACTTCATGGAATTGACGCTGGAACGCATCGGCAAGCAGGTCGGTGCGGCGACCCACCTGTACCCGCTGGACCTGACGCTGGTGCCGCGCGCGGTGACCGTGCTGCTGGGGGCCACGCAGGCCGGCAAGACCTCGCTGATGCGCGTGATGGCCGGCCTCGACCAGCCGACGCAGGGCCGCGTGCTCGCCGACGGGCAGGACGTGACCGGGCTTCCGGTGCGCCAGCGCAACGTCGCGATGGTCTACCAGCAGTTCATCAACTACCCGTCGATGACGGTGGCCGACAACATCGCGTCGCCGCTGAAGCTGCGCCGCGAGGCCGGCATCGCCGAGCGCGTCGCCGAGCTGGCGAAGCGGCTGCACATCGAGCCGTTCCTGAAGCGCCTGCCGGCCGAGCTGTCGGGCGGCCAGCAGCAGCGCGTCGCGCTGGCACGCGCCCTCGCCAAGAAGGCCCCGCTGATGCTGCTGGACGAGCCGCTGGTGAACCTCGACTACAAGCTGCGCGAGGAACTGCGCGACGAGCTGACGCAGCTGTTCGCGGCCGGTGAATCGACCGTCGTCTACGCCACCACCGAGCCGACCGAGGCCTTGCTGCTGGGCGGCTACACGGCGGTGATGGATGCCGGTGAGCTGCTGCAGTACGGCCCGACGGCCGAGGTGTTCCACCGCCCGCAGTCGATCCGCGTCGCGCGGGCGTTCAGCGACCCGCCGATGAACCTGGTCGAGGGCAGCCACGCGACGATCGGCGTCTCGCTGCAGGCCGGCGTGCACCTGTCGGTGCCGCTGCCGGCGGCCAGCACGCCGGCGCTGACGATCGGCATCCGCGCCAGCGCGCTGCGCGTGCGCCAGCGCGACGGCGACGTCGCCTTGCCGGGCAAGGTCGAGCTGGCCGAGATCTCCGGCTCCGACACCTTCGTGCACGTCGACACGCCGATCGGCGAACTGGTGGCGCAGCTGACCGGCGTCCACCAGTTCACGCTCGGCGAGGCGGTCACGCTGTACCTGAACGCGGCGCAGGTGCACGTGTTCGATTCGGCCGGCAGGCTGCTGGTTGCCCCGACGCGGGAGGGCGTGTAGATGGTGCCGACTCACTTGCGAACCGTTCGCCCTGAGCAGGAGCCGAGCTTGTCGAGGACCCACGTCGAAGGGTTGCCGCCGCAGTACACCGGAAGGTCCCGTGCGCAGGCACCAAGCCTTCGACAAGCTCAGTCCGAACGCATTCTTTTCCACCGTCAGACCCGTGACGCACAAACGCCGCGACTGGGGGGCCAATAACCATGGCACGCATCGATCTCGACCTGGCGCATGCCTACAAGCCGAATCCGCAACGCGACGAAGACTACGCGCTGCTGCCGCTGAAGATGAGCTTCGAGGACGGTGGCGCGTATGCGCTGCTCGGCCCGTCGGGCTGCGGCAAGACGACGCTGCTGAACATCATCTCGGGCCTCGTCACGCCGTCGCAGGGCACGGTGAAGTTCGGCGGCCGGGACGTCACCGGCCAGACACCGCAGCAGCGCAACATCGCGCAGGTGTTCCAGTTCCCGGTGATCTACGACACCATGACCGTGGCCGAGAACCTCGCCTTCCCGCTGCGCAACCGCGGCGTCGCGCCCGAGCGCATCCGCCAGCGCGTCGGCCAGATCGCCGAGATGCTGGAGATGAGCGGCCAGCTGAACACCCGCGCCGCCGGGCTGGCGGCCGACGCGAAGCAGAAGATCTCGCTCGGCCGCGGCCTGGTGCGCGAGGACGTGTCGGCGGTGCTGTTCGACGAGCCGCTGACGGTGATCGACCCGCACCTGAAATGGCAGCTGCGGCGCAAGCTGAAGCAGATCCACCACGAGCTGAAGCTGACCCTGGTCTACGTGACGCACGACCAGGTCGAGGCGCTGACCTTCGCCGACCAGGTGGTGGTGATGACGCGCGGCCGCGCGGTGCAGGTGGGCAGCGCGTCGGCGCTGTTCGAGCGGCCGCAGCACAGCTTCGTCGGCCACTTCATCGGCTCGCCGGGCATGAACTTCCTGCCGGCGCGCTGGGCCGACCCCGGCATCGAGGTCTGCGGCCAGGTGCTGCCGATGGCGGCCAACCCGCTGGCCGGCGAAGGTCGCTTCGCGCTCGGCGTGCGGCCCGAGTACGTGACGCTGGCCGCGCCGCAGGCGCCCGGCGCCATCGCCGGCACCGTGACGCAGGCGCAGGACATCGGCACCTACTGGCTGCTGGCCGCGCGCGTCGGCGAGGGCGAAGGCCAGCAGCTGATCCGGGCCCGGCTGTCGCCCGAGCAGCGCATCCCGCGCGTCGGCGATGCGGTGTGGCTCTCGCTGCTGGGCTCGCACACCTGCTTCTACCGCGACGACGTGCTGATCGACAACGACAACAAGGAGGTGGCGGCATGAAGCCCGTCAACCAGAAGGCCTGGCTGCTGATCCTGCCGGTCGTGCTGTGCGTGGCCTTCTCGGCGGTGCTGCCGCTGATGACGGTCGTCAACTACTCGGTGCAGGACATCATCTCGCCCGAGCGCCGCGTGTTCGTCGGCACCGAATGGTTCAAGTCGGTGATGCGCGACGAAGACCTGCAGGGCGCGCTGCTGCGCCAGATCGGCTTCTCGCTCGCGGTGCTGCTGGTCGAGATCCCGCTCGGCATCGGTCTCGCGCTGTCGATGCCGGCCAAGGGCGCGCGCTCGTCGGCAGTGCTGGTGATGGTGGCGATCTCGCTGCTGATCCCGTGGAACGTGGTCGGCACGATCTGGCAGATCTACGGCCGCACCGACATCGGCCTGATGGGCGCGGCGCTCGCGAAGCTGGGCATCGACTACAGCTACACCGGCAACGCGACCGACGCCTGGTTCACCGTGCTGCTGATGGACGTGTGGCACTGGACGCCGCTGGTCGCGCTGCTGTGCTTTGCCGGGCTGCGCGCGATCCCGGACGCCTACTACCAGGCCGCGCGCATCGACGGCGCGAGCAAGTTCGCGGTGTTCCGCTTCATCCAGCTGCCCAAGCTGCGCGGCGTGCTGATGATCGCGGTGCTGCTGCGCTTCATGGACAGCTTCATGATCTACACCGAGCCCTTCGTGCTGACCGGCGGCGGGCCGGGCAATGCGACGACCTTCCTGTCGCAGTACCTGACGCAGAAGGCGGTCGGCCAGTTCGACCTCGGCCCGGCCGCGGCCTTCTCGCTGATCTACTTCCTGATCATCCTGCTGCTGTGCTTCATCCTCTACAACTGGATGCAGCGGGTGGGCCAGGACGCCGCCACGACCGAGGGAGCCGCCCATGGATGAGCGCCGATTCAAGAAGCGGGTGGTGTTCCTGCTGCTGTACCTGCTGTTCGCGATCCTGCCGGTGTACTGGATGGTGAACATGTCGTTCAAGACGAACGAGGAGATCCTGTCCACCTTCAGCCTGTGGCCGCAGCACTTCACGCTGGCCCATTACCACACCATCTTCACCGACGAGTCGTGGTACTCGGGCTACATCAACTCGATGATCTACGTGGCGATCAACACGGCGATCTCGCTGGTGGTGGCGTTGCCGGCGGCGTATGCGTTCTCGCGCTACAGCTTCCTCGGCGACAAGCACGTGTTCTTCTGGCTGCTGACCAACCGCATGACGCCGCCGGCGGTGTTCCTGCTGCCGTTCTTCCAGCTGTACACGACGCTCGGCATGATGGACACGCACATCGCGGTGGCGCTGGCGCACCTGCTGTTCAACGTGCCGCTGGCGGTGTGGATCCTCGAGGGCTTCATGAGCGGCATCCCGCGCGAGATCGACGAGACGGCCTACATCGACGGCTACTCGTTCCCGCGCTTCTTCCTGACGATCTTCATCCCGCTGATCAAGGCCGGGGTCGGCGTCGCCGCGTTCTTCTGCTTCATGTTCAGCTGGGTCGAGCTGCTGATGGCGCGCACGCTGACCAGCGTGAACGCGAAGCCGATCGTCGCGGTGATGACGCGCACGGTCAGCGCCTCGGGCATGGACTGGGGCGTGCTGGCCGCGGCCGGCGTGCTGACCATCGTGCCGGGCGCGATCGTGATCTGGTTCGTGCGGCATTACATCGCGAAGGGTTTCGCGATGGGTCGAGTCTGAGGAGACGCACATGTTCGAGTGGATGGCCTGGACGCTGCCGGTGGCGGTGTTCTTCGTTTGCATCGTGCTGATGCTGGCCGGCATGACGCTGTGGGAGCTGAAGTCGCCGACCACGCTGCGCCGCGGCTTCCTGCCGATCGCGACGACGCGCGGCGACCGCCTGTTCATCGGCCTGCTCGGCGCGGCCTGGGTCAACCTGGCCTTCGTCTCGCTGAGCGAGAAGATGGTGGGCTGGTTCGGCCTGGCCGAGGAGCCGTCGATCTGGATCAGCTTCGTCGTCTCGATGCTGCTGCTGGCGCTGGTGATGCGCAAGGGCTGAGGCCCGCCCGATTCTGAAAAGACCGCCGGTGATTCTTCCCAGCCGGCGCGTCGCGAGTGAACCCCGGGAAGTACCAGAGGAGACAGACATGAAATTGCGCTTGAATGCCGTGGCCTTTGCCGCTGCCGCGCTGGCCCTGGGCCACGGCGCGTGGGCCGGCGAGGCCGAGGCCAAGAAATGGATCGACGCCGAGTTCCAGCCGTCCACGCTGAGCAAGGACCAGCAGGCGGCCGAGATGAAGTGGTTCATCGATGCGGCGAAGAAGCTGCAGGCCAAGGGCGTCAAGGAGATCTCGGTGGTGTCCGAGACCATCACGACGCACGAGTACGAATCGAAGACGCTGACCAAGGCCTTCGAGGAGATCACCGGCATCAAGGTGAAGCACGACATCATCCAGGAGGGCGACGTCGTCGAGAAGCTGCAGACCTCGATGCAATCGGGCAAGAGCATCTACGACGGCTGGATCTCCGATTCGGACCTGATCGGAACGCACTACCGCTACGGCAAGATCATGTCGCTGACCGACTACATGAGCGGCACCGGCAAGGAGTACACCAACCCCGGACTGGACCTGAAGGACTTCATCGGCACCAGCTTCACGACCGCGCCGGACAAGAAGCTGTACCAGCTGCCCGACCAGCAGTTCGCCAACCTGTACTGGTTCCGCGCCGACCTGTTCGCGCGCCAGGACCTGAAGGACAAGTTCAAGGCGAAGTACGGCTATGACCTGGGCGTGCCGCTGAACTGGAGCGCCTATGAGGACATCGCCGAGTTCTTCAGCAACGACGTGAAGACCATCGACGGCAAGCCGATCTACGGCCACATGGACTACGGCAAGAAGGATCCGTCGCTCGGCTGGCGCTTCACCGATGCGTGGCTGTCGATGGCCGGCACGGCCGACATCGGCATCCCGAACGGCATGCCGGTGGACGAATGGGGCATCCGCGCGTCGGCCGACGGCTGCACGCCGCAGGGCGCCTCGGTGTCGCGCGGCGGGGCCACCAATTCGCCGGCGGCGGTGTATGCGCTGACGAAGTACGTCGACTGGATGAAGAAGTACGCGCCGAAGGAAGCCACGGGCATGACCTTCGGCGAAGCCGGCCCGGTGCCGGCGCAAGGCCAGATCGCGCAGCAGATCTTCTGGTACACCGCGTTCACCGCCGACATGACCAAGCCGGGCCTGCCGGTGGTGAATGCCGACGGCACGCCGAAGTGGCGCATGGCGCCCGGCCCGAACGGCCCGTACTGGAAGCAGGGCATGCAGAACGGCTACCAGGACGTGGGCTCGTGGACCTTCTTCAAGGACCATGACGCGAACAAGGTGGCGACGGCCTGGCTGTATGCGCAGTTCGTGACCAGCAAGACGGTGTCGCTGAAGAAGTCGATCACCGGGCTGACCTTCATCCGCGACAGCGACATCCGCAGCGACTACTTCACGCAGAACGCGGCCAAGTACGGCGGCCTGATCGAGTTCTACCGCAGCCCGGCGCGCGTGGCCTGGACGCCGACCGGCACCAACGTGCCCGACTACCCGAAGCTCGCGCAGCTGTGGTGGAAGAACGTGGCCGTCGCCGTCACCGGCGAGAAGACGCCGCAGCAGGCGATGGACAACCTGGCCGAGGAGATGGACCAGGTGATGGGCCGCCTGGAGCGTGCCGGCATGGCCCGCTGCGCGCCCAAGCTCAATGCCAAGGGCGACCCGGCCAAGTGGCTGAGCGACAAGGGCGCTCCGTGGAAGAAGCTCGCGAACGAGAAGCCGAAGGGCGAGACGATCGCCTACGACACGCTGCTGAACGCGTGGAAGGCCGGCAAGGTGCGCTGAGCGCCCGGCCCTCGAAGCTGTAGAACGTCTGGACTCCGTCAGCTGGCCCCGCCTTGTGCGGGGCCTTTTTTTGTCTGGAGCCCGCTTATAAATTGGGCAAATACCGCCATTTTGGCAATCTTGTGAGGCATCGAAACATGAATCCAGGCCTGACTACCACTTGCAGCCGCTGCCCTTGACCGCATCGACGGCCAGGGGGATGGCACCCAACAGTCCCATGTTGCTGTAAGCCGTGCGGCAGTCGGCCCGCCCGGCCTTGTCGAGTTCTTCGGTGACCTTGGCCTTGCGCTCGGGCGGCGGCGGCAGCAGCGGCAACACGCCGGGGGCCGAGCCGCCCAGCGCGCTGCGGTTGCTGCGGCTGCCGGGGAGGTTCAGGTTCAGTTTCGGCTCGCCGTTGGCCGGGCCGGCCGGCGCGGCGGGATCGGGGCCTGGGGTGCCGTCGAGGCCGATCACCGGGCCGCGCGATGGCGCCCGTGTCGGCTCGCCCGCATCGCCCGGGCTGACCTGGCGTGTCGCGGCGGGCGGTACGGGACGGGGCGTCAGCACCGGCTCGGGACCGGGTGTGGGCGCGGGGGTCGGGACGGGCGACGGGGCAGGGACCGGTGCGGGAACGGGGGCCGGCGGAGGCGGCACGGGGACCGGTTCGGGCAGCGGCGCAGGCGGTGCGGGTGGAGCCGCAGGCACCGGCACCGGCACGGGGACAGGCTCCGGAATGGCCACCGGAGGCGCTGCCGGTGCCGGCGGCGTGGGCAGCGGAACGGGCACCGCAGGTTCAGGCGCGGCGACCGGCGGAGCCGGCCGGGCCGCGACCGGCGCGGGCTCCGTCACCGCCGAGGCCGCCGCTTCGACGGGTGCCGGCACAGGCTCGGGTCGCGGCGCAGGGCGCTCGATGCGTGGCGCCAGGGGCACCGGGGCCGGCATTGTCCTCACCTCGACCTTCGGCGGCACCGGCGGCTCGGCACGCGGGGCCGCTTCGCGCCGCGGGGCCGGGGCGGGTGG